>NZ_JAQEUJ010000049.1:0-5981 GCF_027695515.1 Coprococcus sp. LG101-27 | reverse complement strand
GACAAGTCCAAAGTGCTTGCATTTGCAACCATGTACGGATCAGCAAATTCCCATACGGCAATCCTTGCAAGGACCATGAATATCCCGGCCGTTATTGGTCTGGGAGAAGGGCTTGCAAAAGAATATGACGGACATATGGCAGCCATCGACGGCTTTACCGGGACCATCTACATTGATCCGGATGAAGAGACCATGAAGGCTATGACCGAAAAGCGCGAAGAAGACCGCAGACAGAAAACACTTCTGGAAGAACTGAAGGGCAAAGAGAATGTCACCCTTTCCGGACAGAAAATCAATGTCTATGCGAATATCGGTAATCTTTCCGATGTGGGCGCCGTACTTAAAAATGATGCAGGAGGGATCGGACTTTTCCGAAGCGAGTTCCTGTATCTGGAAAGTGAAGATTTCCCGACCGAAGAACAGCAGTTCCAGGTATACAAACAGGTTGCAGAAAATATGGCAGGCAAAAAGGTCATTATCCGTACCCTGGATATCGGAGCAGACAAGCAGGTGGATTACTTTGGACTTGACAAAGAAGAGAACCCGGCACTGGGATACCGGGCAATCCGTATCTGCCTGACAAGACCGGAGATCTTCAAGACCCAGCTTCGTGCCCTGTACCGGGCATCTGCTTACGGACAGATCGCCATTATGTTCCCGATGATCATTTCGGTAAAAGAAGTGAAGCAGATCAAGGTGATCATCGAAGAGGTCAAAGAAGAGCTTCGTGAGGCAAAGATCCCGTTCCGTGAGGATGTGGAACTGGGAATCATGATCGAGACACCGGCTGCCGTTATGATGAGCCGTGAGCTTGCAAAAGAAGTGGATTTCTTCAGCGTAGGGACCAATGATCTGACCCAGTACACGTTGGCAATTGACCGTCAGAACCAGAAGCTGGATGCCTTCTACGATCCGCACCACCCGGCAGTCCTTGCAATGATCCGCATGGCAGCCGAAAATGCCCACGCAGAAGGCAAATGGATCGGAATCTGCGGCGAACTCGGAGCTGACCTCGAACTGACCGAAGAATTCTTAAGCATGGGATTAGACGAATTATCCGTATCCCCTGCAATGGTACTTTCGCTCAGAAAGAAGATCCGGGAAACCAAATAAAATCTATTCACAGATTTTGTGATAATCACATCAAAAACATCAAACAAACTTACGGGGCTAAGCACGATCCATCGTGCAACAGCCCCGTTCTGCTTTTATTTGTTTTTTGCGGAAGCTATTTCACACCCGTCAGAAAACAGCCAAATTTGCGTTCCCTTTTTCTCAACCTTTTTTTGACTTTCCCCTCATTCTCTGCTAGGATAAAATCAGAACTTAAAACTCGTCTTCGGGGGAATCAGATATGTACAGAGTAAGCAAAATTTTGAATAATAATGGCGTGATCGCAATCAATACAGAGGATAACCAGGAATACGTCCTTCTCGGTAAAGGAATTGGCTTTGGAAAGAAGGTCAGTCAGCGTTTTGAAGTGACAGAAGATACAGCAACTTACCGCCTGACCGAACAGACAGACAGAGGATCTGCCAAATCTCTGGTGCAGGAGATGGATCCGGAATTTCTGGAAATCGCAGATGAGGTGATCCGGGAAGCAGAAAAAGTTTTTGGGAAAGTAGACCGCCGGATCATGATCCCGCTGGCAGATCATATCTCCTTTGCTGTTTCGCGAATCCGGAATCAGGAGCAGATCAGCAATCCACTGACAGATGATATCAGAGTACTTTTTCATAATGAATTTCAAGCAGCATCCGTGCTCAGAGATATTTTGCAGAAGAGAATGCAGATCACGATCGATGAGCATGAAATCGGATACGTGGCACTTCACATTCATTCAGCAATCGAGGATGAAAAAGTGTCTGTGGCAATGCAGACGGCCCGTGCAGTGAGAGAATGTATTGAGATGATCGAAAAAGAAACAGGAAAAAAGATCGATGTGATCTCGCTTTCCTATAATCGTTTGATGAACCATATCAAATATATGGTAGCACGTGCTATGACGGGGGAGGATCTTCGTATCAATATGAATGAATATATAGAATCCAAATTTCCGGAAGCGTATATGACTGCAAAAAAAGTCTGCGATATGCTCGGAAAGAGTATTGGAAAAGAACTTGATGAGATGGAAATCGGGTATCTGGCAATGCATATCGAACGAATCTACAGTGAAGAAATAAAGGCATAACAGAGGAACCGGCTTTTGCCAAAAGATTGACACTACGGGGAAACAAATGGTATAATCGGACCAGAGTTTGAACATTAGTCTAAGGAGAAAGGTTGGTGCAGTAATGGCTACAAAAGAACAGATGGAAAAGGTAAAGGATATTGTTGTGAAGCTCCGTTATCTGGAGTGTATGGATAATATCATTTACTATGACAGATGGAATAACTGCCCGAAGGATGGATTTGATTATGAAGGGAAAGTCGGAGCATATCTGACAGAGCTTTCTAATGAGAAACTGACGAGCAAAGAGACAAAAGAACTGGTAGAGTCACTGGAAGGAGAGACAGCTTTTGATTCAGATACAGACAAAGGTATGGTACGTTATCTGATCGGAAAGTATAAAGAAGCAGTACAGATCCCAGCAAGCCTGCAGGGGGAATTGAATCAGGCAAATGCAGATGGACAGCTGGCATGGGGAAAATGCTATGAGGCAGATGATTTTGAAAGCTTTAAGCCGGTACTGAAAAAACAGTTTGATTTACAGGAGAAGATAGCAACAGCGATCAATCCGGATGAAAAACCATATCAGGTTCTGGTGAACCGGTTTGATAAGGATTATCGTCTGGAAGAGATTGATGCAATTTTGGCAAAAATCAAAGATGCTGTCTGCGAAATTTTAAATGCGGTAAGAGAAGAACAGAGTAAGATTGATGATTCCATTCTGGAATGTGAAGCAGATCATGATACAGTACTTCGTATTGTGAAGAAAGCGCAGGAGATCCTGGGACTTGATAAAGATAAGAGTACTTTATTTGAGATCCATCATCCGGTATGTGTCTGCACCGGACCGCGTGATTCCAGGCCATCCACAAACTGTGATGAGCTGATTCATGCGATTCTGGCAGTGGTTCATGAGACCGGACACGGACTTTATAATTATAATGCGAACGATGAGGTCGCAGAAAGAGGACTCTGGGGCGGAATTGAAGGTGCAATGCACGAATCCCAGTCCAGATTCTACGAGAATCATGTAGGAAGAACCAGAGAATTCTGGGAGAACCTGTACCCATATCTGCAGCAGGAAGTTTCAAAATACAAAGAGATTTCTCTGGATGCATTCCTTGCGGCACTCAATAAAGTAAAACCGGGACTGATCCGTCTGAAAGCAGATGAGCTTACCAATACCCTGCATATCATCATCCGTTACGAAATTGAAAAAGAATATTTCGATGGAAAACTGACAGTGGATACAATTGAAGAAGCATGGAACAGAAAATATCAGGAATATCTGGGATTTACGCCAAAGAATCATCAGGAAGGAATCCTGCAGGATGTGCACTGGGCTTCCGGATGTGTAGGATATTTCCAGGGATATGCACTTGGAGATGCTTACGCTGCACAGTTTGCTCATAAGCTTCTTACTGATTGTCCGGATGCATTTGAAAAGCTGGAAAAGGGAGATTCATCTACAATCGGAAACTGGTTAAAGGAACATATTCACCAGTACGGACAGACCTATTCTGCGCGTGAGATGCTCAAAAAAGCAACAGGAGAAGAGCTGAATACCGATTATTATATTGAATATCTGAAAGAAAAATATTTACACTAAGCGCAGGAGGATTGACAAATGAATAAGGAATTTTACGCAGGAAATCGTAAGAGCCTGTATCAGAAACTTGAAGCGGGATCTTTGGTGGTTGTATTCAGCGGACATGCACCGATCAAGACCAATGATGAGAATTATCCGTTTTTTACAAATCGTAACTTCTTGTATCTGACAGGAATCGAGCAGGAAAATATTGTACTGATGGCTTATGTCGGAGAGGGAACAATTGAGGAAACTCTGTATATTCTTCCTCCGGATGCATTTGCAGAACGCTGGACTGGAAGACGTATAAAAGAAGAGGAAGCAGAAGAACTTTCCGGAATCACGAATTACAAATATGTGGCAGCATTCCAGAATGATCTTTCCAGACAATTATTTTCTGGCAATGTAAAGAAAGTTTATCTTGATTTTGACAAGGTTTATGAAAATACGCCGGCAGTAGAAGCATACCGTCTTGGTAATTATCTGAAAGAACATGCTCCGTTTGTTGGACTTGGCAACCTTCATCCGATCATGAAACAGCTTCGCCTGATCAAGAAACCATGTGAGATTGAGGCAATGAAGAAAGCGGAAACGATCACAAAGGCCGGAATCGAAGCAATGATGAAAACATCTAAACCGGGAATGTACGAATACCAATATAAAGCAGAATTTGATTATGCACTGGCTCAGAGGGGAGTGCTTTCACCAGGATTTCCGTCTATCATTTCATCAGGAAAGAACAACTTTAAAATTCATTACTATGATTATCGCGGACAGGCACAGGATGGAGATATGATCCTGAATGACGTTGGTGCTGTATGGGATTATGAGATCAACGATGTATCCAGGGCATTTCCGTGCAATGGAAGATTTAATGACCGTCAGAAATTGCTTTATGAGTGCATTTACAATACTTCAGAATATATGTTCAGTACACTGAAACCGGGTGTACCGCTTCTGGATGTGGATAAGATCATCCGTAAATATACATTTGAACAGTTAAAAGAAGCAGGAGTATGCAAAAATTTTGAAGATATTGGGACTTACATGTGGCACGGTGGAGCACATCATGTTGGATTTGATGTACATGACGTGGTAGAAGGAAGCGGACTTGCTGTACCGGGTGTTGTATTCTGTGTAGATATCGGTGTTTACCATGAAGAATGGGGCATTGGATTCCGTCTGGAAGATAATTGCCTGATCACAGAAGACGGATGTGAAAATCTGTCAAGAGCAATTCCGAGACAGATCGATGAGATTGAAGCATTTATGGGACGCAGATAAATAGAAAACAGGAAAAGAGGGAGCTGTATAGAAAATTACGGTTCCCTTTTCCTGAAATATGGAGAGCCAGGATATGGAAAATAGAAAATCACGGAAAAGTACATTTCTTTATATAATACTTTTAACTTTATGTGTACCACTTGCATATGTATATTTTATTCTTGTTACGAGACTGCTGGATAAAATCCCGGAGGGGCATATAGGATTAACGTTGGTGATTGTGTTTCTTCCACTGCTTTTTTATTGGGGACTTGTGGCAGCTGTGGGAATCATAAATATTGGACAGTCATTTAAAATATACAAAACGGGGAATCTGATTGAATGCGTGAACCGTATGCTGATCCATAAATATGGGCTGGTTGTCTTTTTCTGTGTGAATTTTCTGGTTCTGTTCATTTATTATTTTTTCGTAAGTATGGCAGTGCTGGTAGGAAGCAGGGGAGCCGCGATAATCTTTGCTCCGGTATTGCTGCCGTGGCTGATTGCAGCAGTCGTTTTTTCGGCTGTTGCGACATGGCTTGCTATTTTACCGGGAAGCTTTTATGGAATCCAGGTAATCCGTATGACCTACAAAAGTGGGAAAATAGGATTTGCCGAGGCAGTTGTACATACGGTATTCCAGTTTTTCTTTCTGTTTGATGTATTGGATGCAATGTATCTTGCAACGGGAAAATGGGGAAGAGGAAAAAAGAGTTCTGTAATTATTGGGTGTGTGTATCTGTTTGCGGTTTTTGCAACCGTATATCTGATAATTAAAATGCAATCGATGTTTTAAAATGTAAGCAGTTGTATCAAAGTGTTGGTATGGCTGCTTTTTGTAAATGTGAAATGAAAAAAGAAATGGAAAGGCAAATGGAAGGGGATGTTCAGCCGCGCCATTCGCAAAAGCATGTTGAATTGATGTCAGAATATTCTGAATTGCGCAAAATATAAAAACAA
>NZ_JAQEUJ010000048.1:0-6358 GCF_027695515.1 Coprococcus sp. LG101-27 | reverse complement strand
TTAACCGAAGGGTCGTTGGTTCGAACCCAACTCGGGGAGTTGAGAACTGTAAGCGGTTGCTTACAGTTTTTTTCATTTCATAGGAAATTCCGAAGGAACTGTATCGCTGATATTTATCCGGACACCATATGTGGAGTCGGTCAAATTTAAATATAATAAAAGATTCAGTCTGATTTAGGTTGGACAGCTCTGCATATTTGTATTATAGTAAAAACAGTATTTCAAGGGTGATTGCGTAACAATGCTTGTTGCGTTATCATCCTTTTTGGATATAAGGAGGCAGGATAATGAAAAAACTTGCATCAGGAATGGTAATTCTGGCAGGGATACTTTGGGGAAGCATGGGAATTTTTGTCCGCAAGTTTGAAATTTGTTTTTTTAAGTACAGTGCTTGCATTTTGCCTGTATACTGCCGGTCTTAAAAATTTAGATAATGGAAAAGCTTCTATTTTGGCATCAGTTGAGCCAGTTGCAGCTACCTTGATTGGTGTAATACTATATAAAGAAACCTTATCAGCAGGAGAAATATTTGGAATTAGGATGTTAAACGAAACAGCTATTTCATAATCGGGATGCCTTTTGCAACCCGGCGATAAATCTTCCATATAATGGTGAATGGAAGACTGATACAAATATAAAGTGTAGAAAAAAGACCTGCAAAGCCTCCAATTATAACCAAAAGTAACATTCCAATATTCATGCCTCTCTCACTCCAGTTCTTTGTATTTCTTTTGATAAAGTCATTTTATAAGAAAATATGTAATTTGAAAAGAGATTGGAGTCAAATGAACGATATTTCCACTGATAGTCAGGGTACGTTTTTCAAAATCGAGTATTAACTCACCACATTTGTAAGGGTGGAAGAGTTTGATCTGAAGAGGTATTCATCCGGGTACTGTGTCTGAGTGAGGTGCGGATACGTGCAAGGAGTTCGGCGGAACCGAATGGCTTGGTGATATAATCATCCGCGCCAAGATCGAGAGCTTTTACCTTTTCATGTTCATTTGTACGGACAGAGATGACGATGACTGGACAGTCGGACCATTCACGAACCTGCCGGATGATTGTCTGACCATCCATATCCGGGAGCCCAAGATCAAGGAGAATGAGATCTGGACAGATAGAATTTATCAGCTGAAGACCTTCTGTACCGGTTATGGCGGTTGTTACTTTATAATTGTGCCCATATAACAGCTTTGTAACAAAAGTAAGGATATTTCGTTCGTCTTCTATAAAAAGGATATTTACTTTTGGCTGCATGGAATGTTTTCCTCCTCTTCTTTTGGTAATGTAAACAGAAATAAAGCACCATTGGTGTGGTTTTTGGCTACGATATAACCATTGTGTGCGTCAATGATCGTTTTACAGATTGATAAGCCGATTCCCATACCCTTGTGGGAGTCAACGGAACCAGTATTGTGGCAGATGCCACTGAAACTATCCGGAATAACGTCCGGGTTCAGACCATGTCCGAAATCTTTGACACAGAAGGTTACGTGGTCTGGATGATCAGTGACGGTAAGCTCCGGAGTCTTGTTACACTGATAAGATGGAACCATCAGACAGAAGAGAGGAAGTGGTTGCTGTGGTGAGCAATATAATGATCAACATTCCGATAAATGTGACCGGATAGCCGCTCAATGTGAAATTCAGTCGGAAAAACGGATAGGTAAAGAAGAAATTGATACAGATTACGGAGAAAACAGAAGAAAAGAGCCCGAGCAGGTATCCGTTCGTATATCGTGCAATCAAGATTTGGGCAATAATATAAAGTAATGCGATGTTTGCAGTATTTTCAGAAACGAATGAGAAAAAAAGAAAGGCAAGTGCGGTCGCGATGCCAAGTAGTGTGAGTGTAAAAAGTGTATTGTTATGTAATAATTTATTCATAGCAGATAATCCTCATAAATAAACAAAATTTTCACAAAAAACTATCATATTTTCTCGCAAATGTCAGCAGAGATAAAAAATCATAACAAAATCCAGGCAAAGAGGTTGACATGGCAAACTGTATGTGATATTGTTACAGTATAAATTGTAATTAAAAAAATTACAGTTCAACATATAAGAAATGAGGGGAGAAGCGTGACAAGTGAATTTGCAATAGCGGTTCATGCACTTGTATTTCTGGATCGCAGCAATGCTACTATCGCAAGTGAAGAACTCGCAGATAATGTATGTACAAATCCTGTATGCATACGCAAAGTGATGGGAAAACTAAAAAAAGCCGGTCTGATCGAGACAAGAGAAGGCATGGGAGGCGGTTACCGGATCGCAAAAGCAAATTCGGATATTACGCTGAGGCAGATCAGTGATGCACTGGAGAATACGCTTGTAAAAGCATCCTGGCGTTCTGGAAACCCGGATAAAAAGTGTTTGGTTGCAAGTGGGATGTCTGTAGTTATGGACGAACTTGTAACAGGGATGAACAGGAGCTGTAATGATTATCTGGAAAGAATCACGATCCAGAAAGTAGAGGAACGGCTTACTGCCAT
This sequence comes from Coprococcus sp. LG101-27, assembly GCF_027695515.1. Lineage (NCBI taxonomy): Bacteria > Bacillati > Bacillota > Clostridia > Lachnospirales > Lachnospiraceae > Coprococcus > Coprococcus sp. LG101-27. Next base: position 3,863 of record NZ_JAQEUJ010000048.1, on the reverse strand, counting down.
TAAAGAAGAAAAAGATAATGAAACAGGAGGATGTCTATCATGTCAGTAATCAATTTAACAACAGAGAATTTTGAAGAAGAAGTATTAAATGCAAAAGAACCAGTACTGGTAGATTTCTGGGCAACATGGTGTGGACCATGCCAGACAATGGGACCGGTTGTTGACGAACTCGCACAGGAGCTTACAGATGTAAAGGTAGGTAAGGTGAATGTGGATGAGCAGATGGCGCTTGCCAGAGAATATAAGGTAATGTCAATTCCGACATTTCTCGTATTCAAAGATGGAAAGGTCGCAGAGAGAACTTTAGGAGTTCAGGAAAAGAGTGAACTGGAACAGCTGATTCGGTAAGCAGAATATAGAATAAGTTATCTAAGGATGTGCCAAGGCACATCCTTTTTGTAGTTTGCGCACCATGGGCGCGCTCTAACGGGTGAAAGTCGTGTGTTCTGCAAGCTGTTATCAGCTTGCCAGTGAAAGTCTGGTCAAGGTAATCGCCAGTGAGCCTTGTAGCGAACCTCCAATGCTTTTGGGTGACCGATTGTGTTGAAGCGAGGTATGCCTGTGAGAAACAGGTGCAAAATAGCAGTCCGTAACATAAAGTGAATCCTGTAGCATCGTTACGTTAGCCCTGTAAGGGACAAGAGGGAGTCGAGTCACTGACTTTCTGACGAAGACCATGGAAAATGTGGGGATACTGGAGTACAGCATTGAAGAACCCTTCGGTGTAGATGGAGCGGAATGTTATGAAAGTTGATAACGGAACAGAAGAGATCTCATATCATCATATAACCACAAGTATGTAACTGAGGATATAAGCACGCATGCGAAATTTCTTGGGAAGTGGTATGAGAAGTCGGAGGAGCCCATAGTATCTATGAACTATTGGTAAGAAAAACAATGGGAGAAAAGGGGCTCTGCTTTAATCAAGATTAACGGGAAGGTAAGGGATAGTGCATGCTAAATAATGGACAACAACACTCAATAGAAAAATCACGACAACTTCAACGTAATCTATACCTGGCAGCCAAAAAGGATAAGCAACGCAGATTTCATGCGTTGTATGACCGTATCTTTCGCCTGGATATTTTGTGGCGGGCATGGAAAGAAGTACGAGAAAACAAGGGGAGCGCTGGGATTGACGGCATTACCTTTGAAATGATTGAGGAATACGGAGTAGAAGAATACTCGTTGGATATTCAAGAGGATTTAAAGAATAAGAAATACAGACCTAAGCCGGTAAAGAGAGTATACATTCCAAAACCGGATGGGAAGCAAAGACCATTGGGAATACCGACTATTAGAGACAGGATTGTGCAACAAGCCTGTAAGATAGTGATAGAACCTATCTTTGAAGCAAACTTTCTAGATAGTTCTTATGGATTTCGCCCTAAAAGAGATGCAAAACAGGCTACAGAAAAAGTGAAAAAAGAATTATATAAAAACTGGTATGTAGTAGATGCAGACATACAGGGATACTTCGACAACATCAACCATGAAATACTACTGGGATTATTAAATCGTCGCATCAGTGATAGAAGGGTCATTAAGTTATGCAGACAGTGGTTACGAGCAGGAGTTATTGAAAATGGGAAATACTATCCAACGGAAAAAGGTTCACCGCAAGGAGGTGTCATTAGTCCGTTGTTAGCAAATATATATCTTCATGTACTGGACTCCTACTGGGAAAATCATAAGGAACTGGGTGTCATAGTCAGATATGCAGATGATGCAGTGATTATGTGCAGAAAAAGAACAGATGCAGAATTAGCGTTTGAGCATCTGAAAAGAATAATGACTAAGTTGAAACTGACGTTGAATCCGCAGAAAACGAAGATTGTAGATATGAATAAAGAGAGTTTTGACTTTCTTGGATTCTGCTTCCAGAAGTTTGGTAAAACCAAAAGTGGAAGGAAGTTGCCGTATATGATGCCTAGTAAAAAGGCGATAAAAAAGGTAAAGGATGCAGTCAGAGTAATTACTTGCAGAAAATCAGCTTATGAGGGTCTGGAGCAGAAGGTGGAGAAATTAAATCCACTCATAAGAGGATGGAGAAACTACTTTCAGCATGGAAACTCAACAAAACGATTTAAACAGCTCGATGAATTCGTGTGGATGAAGCTATGGAGACGGGTGTACTACAGGCGAAAACAGAAGAAATACAGAGAACATGTGCTGTATGGATTTCGAAAGTGGTATGCAACCAGTGGAATAGAGTACTTTTATTATCTAAACAAGAAAAGATATGTGGCAGTCGTTTGAATGCTGTAGGAAGAAGGTTATCGGAAAGCCGTGTGAGGGAGAACCTCATGCACGGTTTGAGGTGGCAGGCGATGGAAACGGATTACCGCGCCATCGCTTGACCCTACCCGAATACGCCTAGGTAACAAGGAAGTATATAGCCGAACAGGGTGTCCATTGTGAGGTGGAATCTGAAGGAAGCTGTAGTAAAGAACTAGATGCAAGAATTTGTTATAGGCTGCGTATGTGTATCTGGAAGCAATGGAAAACCTCACAGAATCGTATAAAGAATTTGATGAAACTCAGAGTTGATAAGGATACAGCTTGGATTACGGCATACACAGGTAGTCGAATCGCTTACATGTGTCACCGAAGAGTTATGAATTTTGCAATAAACAAAGAAAAATTAACCCGATTTGGACTAATGGGACTTATGGCAATTGATTATAAGAAGCCGGTAAAAGTTATTTCAGAAGATGAGAAATTTATGAAACAGATTGAGAAATGGGCTGTTGAAGAATAAGAATGGATGAGCTGAAAGATGGGAGAGCATGGGGATTTTGCTCTCCCGTTTTGTTGCGAAAAAAAAGAAACGCTGTAAATTCAACGTTTCTCCTACTTTTTACTTAATGCCGCAGACCGGAATCGAACCGTTTTTCTTAATCTCAAATACTGATAGAAAGGGGCTTTGAAGACTTCATCACGGTTGCGGTGTTCAAAAAGTGTTCAAACGTTTGTCGCATACAAACTAAAAAGTTGTTACTTTCTGCATAGTGTATTTTCTAAAATGATAATTACTACGACATCAACCAAAATAATCCCCAATGCAATATATACAAAAAATGCAGGCAAAATATTTTCAAGCAAGCCCATTGTCAATGCAAGAATTGCTATAATAGACATTCCAATTCCCATTGTTCTGCATAACTTCTTTTCATCATATTTTTCCTTTTCTTCTTTTGAAGCCGTATTATATCCGGAAATAAACCAACTCCCGTGTCCAGAAAGTAAAATAATAGAAAATACAGCAAATATCACAAAGACAATCCACACTATCCAATCAGAACCTGTTGCTAAATCTACTAATTTCATTTATAAGCACCTCCTTAAATTCCGTTTTTCTTAATTCGATAAACTTGAATTTATACCCGGTACTTGTCTCGATTTATAGTCATATCAACCAAATGAAATACAAGTAAGATAATAAAAAAAACGGAAACTATTATTATTCCTGCGCCCAGCTTGATAAAATCAATTATACCGCCAAGACAAAAGAGCATTGCCCATGTCTTAATCCGTTTTCCAGTAACTCTGCATATTTTCTCTGTGTTTAATCCAGTATAATCTCCTGATAAAAACAGCACACTTCTTTCTGTATTCCTTGATTTGATAAAAAATCTTCCAACAAAAAAGAGAACAGTTGCCATCAGTAAATCAATAAATATAATTATTATTTTCATTTTCAACACCTCTAATTCTAAGTTCACAACTTCAAATTGTTTTAATTCTTCTCAGTTCCACCTTCTTTCCCTTCGGACAAGAAGTATCCCTCGCTCAAAGAGCTCGGTCAATTCAAATCTTCTATTGCTTTCAGTCTCTGCTGAAGACTGAAAGTTACCTTCGCT
>NZ_JAQEUJ010000047.1:350-7251 GCF_027695515.1 Coprococcus sp. LG101-27 | reverse complement strand
TCTGCTTTTTTTAATTTTTAAATTAACTTAATGACATTGCCTTTTCGGGGCATCTTTTATTTCAAAACAGTATGTATCTATTACGAGAAAGGATTCAGTTTTTGGAAATGATTCATTGAACCGTATAAACTTTGTAATTTTTCGAATTCTTCTTCGTCGTATAATTTAAGAGAACGACTGCCAAAGGATTTGGCAACTTCTAACATAAAGCGTGCAGCTTCATCAAGATCAGTCATATGACTGGCTCCGGTTGCACAACCGGGAACAGTTGTTTCTGTTGTGATGGCAATCCCGACTACAGGTGCATTAGTAGCAGTTGCCGGTTGCAGAATACTGTTTAGATGATGAAGATCATTGCCATAAGGAGTGATATCCTGCTGTGTTAATGGAAATACTTTTGGAAGTTTTCCCGTAGTAATCTGCATTAAATCAAGAAGATCTTCGGAAGTACGAAGGATGTAGCCTTCTTTTACTGTAGGTGAGATTGCAAATCCATTGTGATTGATCACGCGATTTCCTTTAGTAGTATCTACAGAGAGAACTGCGTCAAGTTCCGGTGTGAGCTCTTCGGCATTTACCTGTGCCATTTCTACAGGTGATCCCATAAATGGAACCGGAACATGTGGCGCGGTCGGTGCATCCGGACAAATATGTGTAGAAATGAATACGTCACCTTCTAAAAAATCCCCTTTATTCTGCATATCTAATAATTTGGCAGCAAGAGCAATTGCAACGAGGGCACCATCACCGTCAGATACATACCCGATTCGTTCAGGACGAGCACCAAGTCCACCTAATCTCCCAAGAAGTCCAATTGTCGGAGCATCGCCTCCGGAAGTCTTTCCGTGAAGACCCGGGATGCGAATTTTTAACATATCTGTAGAACCTTTTGGTCCAACTAAAGGATAAACCTGAATATCCGCATCTTGTTTTATGGATTTTAAATAAGATGCGACAGAGTTGCCGTTTACGTTCTTACTGTCTATAATGTCGAAAGCTTCTATTAATTGTTTGAATAACATCTTAAATCCTCTCTTTCTAACTAAAATAGTTTTTTAATTGACAAGCAAAGTTTAGCATTACTAAATAGGAAAGTCGATATTGTGCGTGCCTAAAAAGAAAGAAAATAGTTGGGCGAAATGCACATGCTACATTTTTGAAAGAATAATAAATGTGCAAAGTGCATAAAAAACAGGGACATTATGGTGCATGGAGAGCGTCGACACTTTAAGAAGTCAATGTTATACTGTAGTCAAATAAGAATTCGGAAGAAACGGAGGAAGGAAATGTGAAAGAAAGAACAGGGACTGTAAATTGCATGATCGCAACTATTATTATTTGCATTATTGCGGAGCTGATTGGTCCACTTCAATTTAAGGTGATGGGGATTGACGTGAAGATATTGACGATGATTTGGGTTATCATCATGGGAATTCTTTTATCTCCAACATTATTAGGAAAAGTGATTCCCCCACTGAAGAAATTTATTAGTAACGCAGAAATTAAACGGGCACCGTTTTTGTTGTCTCTTACATTATATCCGCTTGGAATTATGTTTGGTATCAATGCAGGTCCAAAGGTTGGAATTGTTTTACAGGCAGGTCCTGCTTTACTGTTTCAGGAAGCGGGAAATATGATGACGATGCTGATTGCATTACCACTTGGCTTACTCCTTGGATTAGGAAGAAGTGCTGTGGGTGGAACGTTCTCTCTTTGCAGAGATACGGCACTTGGTATTATCGGAGATAAATATGGTCTGGAATCCAGAGAAGGAATGGGAACACTTGGAACTTATATTAGCGGAAGTGTATTTGGTACTCTCTTCTATTCTTTCCTGGCACCGATCGGGTTAGCAATCGGATTTCATCCTTATGCACTTGCGATGGCATCAGGTATGGGAAGTGCATCTATGATGAATGCGGCTACTGCAGCGTTGACAAATGCAGCGGCACCTATGTATGCAGAACAAATTCTTGCATATTCTGCAACCAGTGGACTTTTAACTGCAGTAACAGGTGTGTATGTGGAAATGTTTTTGGCATTGCCATTAGCGAACTGGTATTATAATCGTGTTAATCCAGGTATTGAAAAATTAAGGGCTAAATTATTTAAAAAAGCATCTGAGGAGGCATAAGATGGAAAATACAAAACAAACTCCACAAGAAAAATCGACATTAAGTAATATTTTAGAACAAATTAAAATAGTATTGGTGATTTATGGAATTGTCATAATTATACATATGGTTTCTATTGGAAGCAAACTTCCGGATTTGGCAAAGTCGACAGTGGTAAGCTTTGTAATGGTAGTGATTGCGATTACCTTGAAAAATGTTGTGAAAAAACCTAATCTTCCAGGATTTGCGTGGGCTACACTGGTATCCTTTGTTTTGACATTGCCGATATCTCCGATTGCAGATTTTATCGTAAATGCAATGAGTGCATATAGTTTTGGACTTGTAGGACTTCCGCTACTTGCTTTTGCTGGAATTGCTGTAGGAGACCAGCTTGAGGTTTTCAAAAAACTCAGCTGGAAAATTGTAATTGTATCCTTTGTGGTTATGGCATCTACTTATTTTGGATCAGCAGCAATTTCAAATATTATCTTATCTTTAAAAGGAATGATCTAAAACCATACAGATAAAATGAGAGGTGAAGAATATGGATAATTTAGAATTAATGAAACAGGAAATCAGTAATCTTGCAAAAGAGAAAAAGGAAGAATTTGAAAAAGTAAGTGATTATATTTTTGCAAACCCTGAACTGGCATTTAAAGAATATAAATCACAGGAAGCACTTTGCAAACTGTTGGAAAGCCATGGCTTTGTTGTTAAACGAGGAATTGCAGAAATGCCGACGTCTTTTGAAGCAGTTTTTAATTCTGGAAAACCAGGGAAAACAGTAGCACTTATGGGAGAATATGATTGTCTTCCAGAAATCGGACATGGTTGTGGACATAATCTGATCGGAACATCAGCAGCCGGTGCAGGAATTGTATTAAAGGAAGTTATGGAAAAGCATGAGATAGGTGGCGTGTTAAAAGTATTAGGTACTCCGGCCGAAGAAAAGGGCAGTGGCAAAGCGATTATGGTTCGCCATGGAGTATTTGAAGGAATTGATGCTGCACTTCTGATGCATCCGTGTGATGAATCTATGCCAGATGATATTTCTTTTGCAGCAATTACATTGGAATTCACCTTCAAAGGAAAACCGGCTCATGCGGCAGCTTGCCCATGGAAGGGAGCAAATGCACTAAGTGGAGTTCAGTTAATGTTCCATGCGGTTGATATGATGCGTTTACATTTTAAAGATTACAGCAGAGTACACGGAATTATTACAGAAGGCGGAGTAGCTCATAATACTATAACAGATGAAGCGAAAGCAGTATTTAATATTCGTTCACTGGAATATGATTATATGATGGAAATGGTTGATGCTATTCGTGATTGTGCGAAAGGAGCGGCAATTGCAACCAGGACAGAAGTTGAAGAAAGACAGTTGGATGAAGTTATCAAAGATGTGCGTAATGATAAGAAACTGGTTCAGTATGTTCGTAAGAACATGGACTTTATTGGTGAAGAGTATATAGAGCGTGACCTGACTCAGGGAATCGGTTCGACTGATGTTGGAAATGTAACCCATGAAATACCGGCAATTCAGTTTTATGTGAAATTGAAAGAGCATGTAGGGACACATACAAAAGAGTTTGCAGTAGCAGCAGGCGGAGAAGAAGGAAAAAGAAATCTGCATGCTTCTGTTCAGCTCTTGGCAATGAGTGCATTGGATGTATTAAGTGAGTAAATAGAAAGTGTATCATTTTTTAGAGAGTTCTAAAAAGTGATACACTTTTTTTGAAATATTGTCTTGAATGAATATTTCGCATTTGTTTAAAAATTCTTTAGAAATGCCCTTTCCATATCTTAACAATCTCCTGTTAAACTATGCTCATAAAAAGATAACGGGAGGAATTAATAAATGAGAGTATTGATTACAACAGACTGGTACGAACCGGTTATAAACGGTGTTGTTACTTCAGTTATGAATCTTTCCAGACAGCTAAGAGAAAGAGGACATGAAGTAAAAATTCTTACATTATCAAGAACATTTCATTCTTATATAGAAGGCGATGTGGTTTATGCAGGATCAATTGGACTTGGATGCATTTATCCGCAGGCAAGATTAAAAATTCCAAAGGCAGCAGGTGACTATATGGAAATGTTGCTTGAGTGGAAACCGGATATTGTGCATTCACAGTGTGAATTTTCCACATTTTTCTTAGCGAAAAGGATCGCATCTGAACTTCATGTTCCGATTGTACATACGTACCATACAGTTTACGAGGACTATACCCATTATTTTTCACCGCAGAAAGTATGGGGAAGAAATATTGTGCAGTTGATGACAAAGAAACTTGCAAATGCGGTAGAAACCCTAATTGCACCCAGTGATAAGATCCGTAAGATATTGGAAGGATACCAGGTGTCTTGTCCGGTGGAAGTTATTCCATCTGGAATCCATCTGGAAAAATATCAGCTATGTAAAAAAGAAGACTGGCGTAAAAAAATCCGTATGCAGCTTGGTATATCACAGGATGCACTGGTGTTGGTATATGTAGGCAGAATGGCAAAGGAAAAAAACATTGAAGAGCTTCTGGAATATCAGCAAGATGCAGCAAAATCCGGGGTGATTTTAGTCCTTGTAGGGGATGGACCATATCTTCCGGAGCTGAAAAAAAAGGTCGAAGAGCTAAAGCTTGCTAAAAATGTGATTTTTACGGGAATGATCATACCGGAAGAAGTGGGACACTATTATCAGGCAGGAGATCTCTTTGTCAGTGCTTCTACCAGCGAGACACAGGGAATGACTTATGCAGAAGCGCTTGCAGGTGGTATTCCGCTCCTTTGCAGAAGAGACGGATGTCTGGAACAAGTTGTGACAGATGGGGAAAATGGATGGCAGTATGATAAAAAAGAAGATTATCTTATGAGAATCCAAGAATGGAAGGGGATGGGTGAAAATGCAAGAGGTAGGATGCAAAACAAGGCTGCTATTTCAGCAGAAAAATTTTCTTCCGGAAATTTTGCCGAAAGAGTGGAAAAAATCTATGAACAGCAAATACGAAAATACCGATATGAAAATGCAGCCTAAGAAACAGAGAAATCTGACTAGATTTTTCAATCTGCTTTCGATAGCCGGACTGGCCGGATGTGCGCTTCTTGCAATCTGGGCATATAAAAACGGCATTTTAAATTCGGTAGATTCTTTGCAGACATTTATCTGGAAATTCGGTTATACTGGAATGCTCGTTTTTATTCTGATCCAGGTTGTGCAGGTTATTATTCCAATCCTACCGGGTGGAGTCAGTTGCCTGGGTGGTGTGATCTTTTTTGGGCCGTGGCTAGGATTTTTTTATAATTATATTGGTATCTGTATAGGATCAATTGCAGTGTTTGGAATTTCAAAGACAATAGGAAGGCCGGTTTTATACAAAATGTTTTCTGAAAAAATGATAGAAAAATATGATGGATGGACCCAGAAGGACGGTAAGTTTTTGAAATTATTTGCGCTGGCAATCTTTTTCCCGGTGGCACCGGATGATTTCTTGTGCTATCTTGCGGGAACTACAAAAATGACGTGGAAACAGTTTACAGCAGTTATTGTACTTGGAAAACCATTTTCTATTGCACTTTACAGTCTGGGGCTTACGACAGCATTTAAGATGTTATTTTCATTATAAAAGGAATAGGGTAAAGATTATGAAAACATATATATACAGAGGTGGGTTTCCGATTGTAGAAAAAAGTGGTGTCGGAAAAGCAATCGAGCATCAGGAGAAAATGCTGAATGCAGTAGAGGCACCGCGTGCAGCCAGGTGGAAAGAAGCAACCGTGGTTCATATGAATACAGTTTTTCCAGATTCGGTGATTGCGGCCTTTATAGCAAAAATGCAGAAGAAAAAAGTGATTTATTATGGGCATTCTACAATGGAAGATTTTAAAAATTCCTTTATTGGTTCTAATCTTGCAGCGCCGATTTTTAAAAAATGGATCTGCTTTTGTTATAATTTGGGGGATGTTGTTGTGACGCCAACCGAGTATTCCAGAAAATTGTTGGAAGGGTATGGATTGAAACGAAAAATTTATTCGATTACTAATGGTGTGGATACAGAATTTTTCAAACCTGATCCAGAGGGGAGAATACGCTTCCGCGCAAAATATCAGCTAACGGAAGAGCAGAAGGTTGTGATATCTGTGGGACATTTGATTGGAAGAAAAGGAATTCTGGATTTTCTTGAACTGGCCAGAATGATGCCGAAAGTACAGTTTATCTGGTTTGGAGGCGGTAATGAAAGCTTGGTGACAGCAGAAATCAAAGAGGCGATATCAAAGAAACCGGATAATGTATTGTTTGCAGGATTCGTAAAGTCTGATGAACTGCGTGATGCATATTGTGGGGCAGACGTATTTTCGTTTATGAGTTATGAGGAAACGGAAGGAATCGTTGTTTTAGAAGCTCTTGCCTGTGAAATTCCGACAATAGTAAGAAACATTCCTGTGTATGAAGGATGGCTTGAAGATGAAAAACAGGTATATAAAGCAGAGACAATAAAAGAGTTTCAGGAAAAGATAACTGCGATTTTCAGTCGGGATGTTCGTTTGATGAAAAAGGAAGAACGGAAAATTGCTTGTAATAAAAGTCTTGGAAAAGTTGGAGAACAATTGCTGAGGCTATATTTTGAAATGGAATAAGGGACGTTTAGCCGCGCCATTCGCAAAAGCGTGCCTGCGGCACTTGTCGCTGCTGCGCAGCTATTTTGCTCATAGAGTGGCGCTCATCTCATTCGTATAATCAGCCGTCTTTTCATGCGAGCATGAAATCCGTCTGACTATACGGATGACTGAAC
>NZ_JAQEUJ010000047.1:0-340 GCF_027695515.1 Coprococcus sp. LG101-27 | reverse complement strand
AGTTTTGCATAAAAATTCGAGCATGAGTATGGGAATATTCAGACGAAAACTTTGAAAAAAGTAAATTGCAAAAAGAAATCAAAAAGCTGTTGACAAGCCTTGGTGAATATGCTATTCTAAATAAGCTGTCGCGTGAGGAACTGCTTCACAACAGCAAAAAAGAAATAAAAAAAAGTTGTTGACAAACATGAAGCAATTTGATATAATATAAAAGCTGTCGCATGAAACGGCAACAACAAAGAACGTTGATAACTGAACAATAGACAACAAACCCTGAAAATTCTTTAAAGAGATTTTTTAAGAACGGACATCGAAAGATGTCGAACCAGAACAGTAAACA
>NZ_JAQEUJ010000046.1:0-7488 GCF_027695515.1 Coprococcus sp. LG101-27 | reverse complement strand
ACATAATCTCATTATATTCATCTTTCGATTCAAATCCCATTGAAAGAGGCTACCGATGCAATCATCTCATCCTGCGGTTCTTTTGCATCCTCCAGCTTGATGATCTGCTGGGTCTTTCCCCGGACCAGGTCAGCATAATTCACCACTCGCGCCGTCCCTTGTATCTTACTGACCAGAATCATGATCGTCAAAAACAGGGCGATCAGGATCACTGTTAAAAGCATCATCAGCATTCTTGCTATTTTAGAAATCTTACTGTCTTTACTTTTCATAACCACCTTCACTCCATATATCCTGTTATCTGATATTTCACATCTTCCATAACAGATTCTTATTTTATAATAATATCTCTGTTTTATACATTTTGCAATTTTCTCTTTGCTAATATGCTAGTACAAAGTCAGATACAAAAAACTTGCCACCTGCTACTTCTTACAAATGCATGGCAATACATAAAACTTGCCACTGACAGCATCTCTTGCATACTATGGTATAAAAAATGTGGACTGGCACCTCTTTTTTCAGGAACCTGTCCACATTTTTATTTTCTTTTCCGTATATTCACCTGTTATATCTTATGCAGTCCGGAATCTATTTTTTATATTCAACCTCGAATGATCCAAGTTCATATCCATGAACGCTTCCCTTTACCTCTCTGGATACAAGCTCTACTTTCTGTTCAAGATGTTCACTATATACTCTTGTTGTCAGAACTGTTTCCCCGTTATTAATGAATATCTCAATGGCTGATGTATCCGAAAAGATGGTAATATCCGAAAGCTCTTCCACCTTAGCAAAGCGCTGCTTTCTTCCACGTCCGCTTTCTCCCATCGATAAGGTAAAAAGCCCGTCCTTCCAGCTTATTGTAACATCTTCACGAAGCTTAAGCTCCAGATTTTTTGCTTCTTCCACGTCAAGTCTCAGTTCAAAACAGCAGTCCGCAGGCGCCCACTTTGTAAATGCTTCCAGCTCGCAGGTAAATGCATTTTTACGCAGATCTTTCATCTCCTTTAATGGATGCTGTAAGATCTTTCCATCTTTCCATTCCAGTTCTCTTGGCATGGTAAGTGCATGGATCCAGTCATATGCAACCGTTGCATCATTATCATAATCTGCATCCGGAATCCCCATCCAGCCAATCAGGATTCTTCTACCCGCTTCATCTGCAAATGTCTGTGTCGCATAGATGTCAAATCCTTTGTCAAATTCCTGAAATTTTCCAAAGCTGTATGATTTGTTCTTCAGGTCAAACTCTACCGGAAAATATCCACACTGGTACACATTCTGGTAATCATATCCCTTCTGATCTACTCCCTGTGGACAGCATGTCATAATCTGCTGGCCGTCAATCTCGAACAGATCCGGGCATTCCCACATATAACCAAATGGCTTTGCTGTCCGCACCGTATCGTACCATTTCCAGTGTTCCAGATCGTCGGAACAAAACAAAAGTGCACAGCCATCAGATTCCGCATCACGGCCTCCCTGGATCATATAATAACGGCCGTCTTTTTTATAGATTTTTGGATCTCTGACATGCTTGGACATATTCACCGGATAATCATCATTGGTCATTACAAGCTTCTTGTATGCAATATTCTTTCCATCCGGACTGAATACGTGAATCGTATTCTGTTCCCGTCCATTCATGATATAATCATAATCTTTATCCCAGAGTTTTACATTTCCTGTGTAAAAATAGTGAATTCCATCTTCACAGGTATAGGCTGATCCGCTATATACACCGTCTCTGTCCCATTCTTCGTCCGGATAAAGGAACGGCTCTTCTTCTTTATAATGAATCCAATCCTTTGTTGTGTAATGTCCCCAAAGCTTCGTTCCCCATCCGGCAAGAAATGGTGTATATTGGAAATAAATATGATTCACACCCTGAAATTCACACAGACCATTCGGATCATTCATCCAGCCTGTCGGCGGCATCATATGAAAGTGAAGTCTGTTTTTATCTTTTTTTACATTCTCCCTCATACTTTCATGCTTCGGATATTCTGTTAAATATGTCTCTTTGTTCATCTGTTCCTGTCCACCTTATCCTTACACGATTTCAGCCATCTTATCATTTTTTGCAATATGTTTTTCTTCTGTTTTGATGGTCTTTCCTTCCGGAAGCTCTGTGAAGATAACAAGAATCTCCGGAGAGTATCCATGCTTCTTCACCAGGTCGATGTCAAATCTGATAAGTGCTTCTTCTGCTGTTACTTCCTGTCCTTCTTTTACAAGTGTCTCAAATCCTTCACCGTTCATATTGACGGTATCTACCCCGCAGTGAATCAGGATCTCTGCTCCATCTGCAGTTGTAAGTCCGATTGCATGTCCGGTTGGATATACGAGTGATACGGTTGCCTTACATGGTGCCATAACGGTTCCGTTTTCCGGAAAGATAACGACACCGTCTCCAAGTACCTTGTTTGCAAATGTCGGATCTGTCGATGCTTCGATATCTTTTACTGTTCCCTCTGCTGCTGCATAGACTGCACCAGGCTCTTCTGTAATAACTGCCTTTGTTGTATCATTTTCTTTTGTATCGTTCTTTTTGTCATTTTTATTCTTATCCGGTGCTGACCGCATTTTTCCAAAGATGACTGTACATACAAATCCAATCGTAATCGCGATTGCATGTGCAATGATGTAGTTAATGTACCCGTGATGTGCCGGATTAGCAATTGCCATTCCAGGAAGTGCAGTTGTACCGAATCCAAGAGCAGTAAGCTTTGAATAGTATACATATGCACCTGCAACTGCACCACCGATACATCCACCGATCAGTGGAAACTTGTAACGTAAGTTTACTCCGAAGATTGCCGGTTCACTGATACCAAATAATGTCGAGCAGAAACTTGGAATACAAAGCTCTCTGGCTTTTAAGTTCTTCCAGTTCAGGGAAAGATAACCAAGTACCGCACCACTTTGTCCAAATAAAGCTACAGACATCAGTGGATTTAAAAAGTTTGTTCCTGTCGATGCAATAAGCTGTGCTTCTACCGCACCGATAATGTGATGAAGACCTGTGATAACTACGATCTGCTGAACTCCGGCAAATAACGCATACCCGAATGCTCCCAGATGTTCTGTACTCCACATCAGTCCGTCTGTGATTCCATTAGAAAGAATTCGTCCTGCCGGACCTACAAGTGTAAAAAGTAATACCGTAGAGATAAATACTGTCAGCATTGGTGCAACCAGAAGCTTGATTACATCCGGAATTACCTTATTGAAGAATTTATCCAGTTTTGCAACTACAAATCCCATCATAAGCGCGATGATGATTCCTCCCTGGAATCCTACCATCTCAATCTTCAGTCCGAACAGACGGATAACTTCTATATCAACGGTTCCCTGTGCAGCCTGGTAAGCATTGGCAAGAGAACTGTCTAACATGATTGCTCCGATTACCATACCAAGAACCGGATTCCCGCCAAATCTTTTTACGGCTGAATAGCATACTGCCATTGGAAGGATTGCAAAGATACCTGTAGACGCAAGACTTACCAGCCGGTTGATCGCATATAAGGTATCATGTGTCTTTACTACTTCAAGTCCGCCAAGGACGCTTGTAATTCCCATCAGAAGGGCTGCTGCAAGAAGTGCCGGCATGATTCCGATAAATACATCAGATAACGCTTTGATCACTGCCTGAAGTGGATTCTGCCTCTTCGCACTTTCTTCCTTCAGATCTCCCAGTGACATATTCTGTGTATTCGTATACTCGGCAAATACCTCATATACATCATTCACTGTTCCAGCTCCCAGGATCAGCTGTAACTGATTACCTGCTATGAACGCACCTTTTACTTTGTCGATATCTTCCAGTTTTTCAATATCTGCAAGATCATTATCTTTCAATACGATCCTGAGTCTGGTTGCACAGTGTGCTGTTCCCTGGATATTATCCATTCCACCAATATTGGCTACGATCTGTTTTGATATTTCCAGATACTCATTGTTCTTTCCCATTTCTCTTCTCCTTGTATTGTTTTGTTTTTGGAACCGGTTCCGTTCCCATGTTTTTATTATATACATCAGCTTTTGTATGTCAACACAAAACGTCACTGCAATTTCATTTTTGGAAACGGTTCCAAAAATTGATATCTAAATTTGTCTATATTGCACAAAAGCGGGTCTGTCAAATTGACAGATCCGCCTGATTCTCAGTTCTCTTTTACACTTTTTCTTTCTATAATTTTATACGGGTTGACCTGAAGCGGGCTTACCGGCTTTCCTAAAATCATCTGGATCATCGACTCAGCACTGATCTCCCCCCAGTTCTTCCAGTCAAATTTTACCGTCGTAAGTGGCGGCTGTAACAGTTCTCCTGCTTCGTAATCGCCAAATCCTACCACGGATACTTCTTCCGGTATCCGTATACCTTTCTCTGACATTACTTTGTACACGCCAAATGCGATACGGTCTGTTGCGCATACGACTGCCGCCGGTGTCTTCATATGATCTACAAATTTCTGTACATTTTCAATTGCATTTTCATAAAAGAACGTTGTCTCTATGACTTCTTTTGGCTTTTTCTCACAGGACATAAGTCCATCGATCACTCCATGGCGTCGTTCTCCTCCTACTGCCGGGTCATCTTCAGGTACCCAGAGCATATAAATCTCCTTGAACTTACGTTGTCCGATATAATTACCCACCGCATATCCTGCATTGTAATCATCATTAATGACAGAATTCTCTCCCGGGAAGCGTTGTCCAAGAAACAGGATTGGAATTTTTAACTTCTTTACTGCTTCTTCGTATTCTTTTGTGCTTCCCGTCGCAAGAACCATAATTCCATCTACATTCATATTCTTCAGCCGTTCGATACAGCGTATTTCTTCTTCGATATCATTTTCCGTATGCATGATAAGAGGTGTATAATCATTTTTCTTAAGATAGGCAACGATTACTTCTACAAGTCTCGGTGTTGTTACCGAGTTAAATCCAGGTACCGTAAGTCCTATGATCCGGCTCTCTTTTGCATTCAGCCTTGCAAACAGATTCGGCTCATAATTATTTTCTTCGATGATTTTTTTTATCTTCTGGGCCGTTGCATCTTTGACGCTTCCCCCGTTCAGATATCTTGATACAGTACTTTTTGCTACACCGGACATCTGGGCTATATCATTTATTGTCAGTTTTTTTTCCAAATTATTTTCCCCCATAGCGTCTATTTCGAACCTGCTTATAATACAGAGAACCTGCCAGTGACAGCTTCTTCCGGACACATGCCGATTCAAAATGTCTTAATATGTATTATACTCTTCTTTGAAATTTCCTGTCAAATTATCTCTTGTCCGAAATAGAGGATTCACACAAAGAACCTGCCAGTGACAGCTTATCTTGCATCCTATGGCAGCTAAAAAACCGGAATCCTGTTCGTGAATTCCGGTTTTTCTTCATTCTCTGACCATATACTAATGATTGATTAAATGATAAGGAGATGGGATACGATGAGAACAATATTTGCAGAATACAATCCACAACGAAACAGCATTGACATTTATACAAATGTTGGCTATATGCTTCGCATTGACTGCTGGGAAGCCGAAAAGGATTTAAAAACCACACCCGGATCAGACTGTGCATTGACTTCACTTGCAGTCGATGAACCACTTGAATATGCGAGATTATATCTTGAGGGCAATTTACAGATGTGGGTAGATACAGAAGATTCATTAGAGTTATAAAATGCAAGCAGCCTGTATGCTTCATTACACACAGGCTGCTTAATCAAATTTATTATAATTGATGAAAAATCGGTTGCATTTTGTCAAAAGTACAAAACTTTTTGAAACCAAGTGCTTTTAATTCTTGTTATGATACTGAGGATATCCCAGCAATACTTGCTATCCCTGATACCTTATTCTTTCAACCAGCGTTTCTTTTTTCAGATTACTGCTTAGAACGAGGGAAAGCACAATCTGCAACAGACCGACCAGCAAAATCATAGCAAGAATTGGTGTAATTGGAACATGATAGACATTCATTCCAAATATTCCATTATGTTTTGCATAGGAAAAAAGTGCATAGCCGAGTGGCAGACCAACGATAAGTGCTACGCATATGGTGCCAACCGTAAAAATCAGTCCCTGTAGCTGCAGGCATAAATTTAATTGTTTATTTGTCATACCCACAGCCTGTAATACACCATATTCCTGCTTTTTTGTCGTAATATTCATGATCATGGTGTTTGCCATATTCATAAAACCGATCTTATCATGATTTATCTGGTTCCGGAATCAGAAGTGGAAAAGACATGTGAAATATTTTGTGAAAAAAATGCTTTAGCTGATTTTCATACTGAAAAGTACTTAAACCGAGTTGTAACGTCACCAAATCAGCTCGTTGAAAAGATCCAGATCTTTGATGCTGGTAAGGATGACAGGATAATGGAACTTGTCAAATTACTTGCGACAGATTCTATTCTCAAAAATGATCCTGATAAAGAATTTGATGAACTGCGCTTTGCTGTCGATGACGACGGAACAAATATTCTTGTAATCATTAATAAGAGTGAGATTACTGGTGCAGTTGACATTGACAATATGTATGAATTTGCTTCTTCACACTGCGATGATTTCAAGGATCTCCGCGATGATGAGGATGTTGTTATCAATAGGGAGTGGATCCTTAACAAACTTACCGAAGAAGAAAATTAAAAATATATTTGGTGGCTACACCCCCCAAGCCCCTGTAGAATAAATAACGCCAGTACTGGATATCAAAAATCCCGCACCGGCGTTATTTATTAAAATATTTTGTTTTTTAATCTTCAACACTCTCTACTGAAACTTCTTTTTTCTTCCTACTTTTACCAGAAATCATCTTGTGTCCTGTATAAATAGCCATAATCATGCAAAGCAAAGAACTTGCTGCAAAGTACTTATGGCCTTCTTTTGATCCCTTATAACCTGTATAAAAAGTTCCAAGCATTGTAATCAGTGCACCGATAGACCAATATTTATGTGATTTCATTCAGATACCTCCTGCCGTTTTTCTTAATCATATACCTTTTAAAAGATATATACAAACAAGAATTTTCAAATTAGTCTTTGCAAATAACCTTTGAACCTTCACCTCTTCACCATCAATTACAATTCCCTGACGGTTGTTAATTGGGCATAGATTCAAATCCGAAAACTCAGTCATTATTTTCTCGGTAACTTTCTTAAATGGTGCTGTAAGATAATGCGGAAGAACATAGAAATCAATCAAATCAAGCCCTGCATCATCTTCTTGTGAGTAGTCCTCCGGCTTTTCATCCATTTGCTCGATATATTGGATGCTTGGAGCGCATATAATCGCACCTGCCGATTCACCAATCATCAGTTTTCCCTTTGCCAATTCTTTTTTCAACAGCTCATCCGTTCCCGTTTTACGGAGCTGGTCTATAAGGAAAAAAGAATTTCCGCCGGTAAAATATATCACATCCGCATCTTCAAAAACAGACTGTATCGTTGAATAAGCCTCCGTTGA
>NZ_JAQEUJ010000045.1:0-7597 GCF_027695515.1 Coprococcus sp. LG101-27 | reverse complement strand
GGTGAAGGTTCAAAGGTTATTTGCAAAGACTAATTTGAAAAATCCTTTTTTTGAAACTGGAAAATCGGAAGCTGAGGAGATAGACTATTGAGAACATATGAGAATAAAGACGAGCTTAAAAACGAGATAAATAAAAGCTTTGCAAAGTATATTTCAGAATTTAATGATATTCCGGAGCATTTAAAAGATAAGAGAATTGATGAGGTCGATCGAACTCCGGCAGAAAATCTTGCTTATCAGGTTGGCTGGACAACTCTTGTTATTAAATGGGAATCAGACGAAAGAAAGGGTATTCCTGTCAAAACTCCTTCGGATAATTTTAAGTGGAATCAGCTTGGCGAATTATATCAATGGTTCACAGATACATATGCTCAGCTGTCACTGCAAGAATTGAAAGACAGATTGAATGAGAATATCAACTCTATTTATGTAATGATTGATTCTCTGAGTGAGGAAGAATTATTTAAACCACATATGAGAAAATGGGCTGACGAAGCAACTAAAACAGCTGTCTGGGAAGTATACAAATTCATACATGTTAATACAGTTGCTCCGTTCGGAACCTTTAGAACCAAGATTAGAAAATGGAAAAAGATTGCACTATAACTTCCAGTTTGCCAACTTGCCCTTTGAGAGAGGAGAAATCCCTTTCCCAAAGGGCTTTTTCTATTTATACGGATATTCGCAAACTACAAGATAAAGCCAAAACTTCATATACTCTAAGCACAAGGAGGTTGAGGTTTGGCTATGAATAACAGTTTAGCAGAAGTACACCCGGAGCTTGTTTCGGAGTGGTCGGAAAAGAATTTAACGCTTACGCCTGATGACATTACTTTCGGTTCAAATAAAAAAGTATGGTGGAGAGGTGCTTGCGGTCATGAATGGCAGGCAAGCGTTAAGGCTCGTTCTAATGGAGAGAAATGTCCGATATGTTCCGGTGCGAGAGTGATTGCAGGTATTAACGATTTGGCGACATTAGAGCCACTATTGGTAAAGCAGTGGTCGAAAAAGAATAAGATAAAACCGACAGAGGTTTCTATTGGCTCTCATAAGAAAGTGATTTGGAGATGTGAGAAAGGACACGAGTGGGAAGCTGCCGTTAAGAGCAGGACAATAAATAAAACAGGTTGTCCGTACTGCTCTCATAATAAAGTGTTGGCAGGATTTAATGACTTTGCAACACT
Source organism: Coprococcus sp. LG101-27 (assembly GCF_027695515.1). Classification (NCBI taxonomy): domain Bacteria; kingdom Bacillati; phylum Bacillota; class Clostridia; order Lachnospirales; family Lachnospiraceae; genus Coprococcus; species Coprococcus sp. LG101-27. The sequence continues at coordinate 6,413 of NZ_JAQEUJ010000045.1, read as the reverse complement.
TCTGCCGGGTATAGCTGCCGAGTGGTCGGATAGAAATTATCCGTTACTTCCAACTCAGGTTACGGTCTTTGCTAATCGTAAGGCTTGGTGGAAGTGTAAGGATTGCAGAAGAGAGTGGAACACCCTTATTTCTACTCGTTCCGGTGGGAGCAAATGCCCGTATTGCAGTGGGTACATATTCCTGAAAGGGTTTAACGATTTGCAGACAACACACCCTGAAATTGCTTCGGAGTGGTCGGAGAAGAACTTGCCATTGAAGCCTGATGAAGTAAATGCAAAGTCGAGGAAATGGCTATGAATATTCAGGAAAGGAGGACGCAAGAAGTGTCAAACTGCAAAACGATTGCCATCTGCAATCAGAAAGGCGGAGTAGGAAAGACCACCACTTCGGTCAATCTCGGAATCGGTCTTGCAATGCAGGGAAAGAAAGTATTACTTGTTGATGCAGACCCACAGGGAGATTTAACCACTTGTCTGGGGTGGCAGGATACGGACAGTCTGGGTATCACGCTTCGTATTTGTAACAACTTTGCTGATTTCAGTGGAAAGCCGAGTTCTGATAATGATATTCAATTGATGGTTTATTCCATACGGGAATAAATCTTCATCAAATCTTTATTTTTTTCTGTTAGGTTATATTTCAGTAAGAAATGAAATATAGAAGGAAGGATAGTAAAGATGGAAATGATGTTACAGACACAAAATCTATGTAAATATTTTAGAAAACAGAAAGCGGTAAATAATGTTTCACTTAATATCGAAAAGGGACAGATTTATGGACTGCTTGGACCGAATGGCGCTGGTAAATCTACCACATTGAAAATGCTGACCGGTATGATGAAACCAACTGCAGGAAAGATTTACTTTGATGGAAAACTTTTGGATAGGAAAGATTTATCAAAAATAGGAGCGTTAATTGAAAATCCGCCTATTTATGAAAATCTTTCCGCCAGAGAGAATTTGAAGGTAAGACAATTATTGCTTGGTACAGATGAAAACAGAATTGATGAGGTCTTGCAGATTGTATCACTTACAAACACCGGAAAGAAGAAAGCAGGACAGTTTTCTTTGGGGATGAAGCAAAGACTAGGCATTGCAATGGCATTGCTTGGAGAACCGGAACTTTTGATATTGGATGAACCTACGAATGGATTAGATCCAATAGGCATCGAGGAATTACGAGAGCTGATCCGGTCTTTTCCGGAACAGGGAATCACTGTAATTCTCTCCAGTCATATTCTCTCAGAGGTACAGTTACTTGCAGATAAAGTCGGGATTATTTCAGGTGGAATCTTAGGATACGAAGGAGCATTAAAGCAGGGAGATAATCTTGAAGATTTGTTTATGAATGTGGTAAGAAAAAACCAGAAAGCAGGTGAAATCCATGGTTAATATTATAAAAGCAGAACATCAAAAAGCCAAAAGAACCATGCGAAAAAAGTTTATCTGGGGATTTCCTCTTCTTACATTTGTCATGGCATTTATATTTACTCTTGGGATGACAAATGCTTATGCAGAAAGTGTTTGGAACTGGTGGTATACACTTTTGCTGCCGGGGATGATTGCTCTATTTTGTTATCTTTCTGTGGCGCAGGAGAAAAAGATAAAATACTATCATTTAATGACTATTCCCACAGACAGAAGAAAATTGTTGCTGGGGAAAATTATTTATATTGGGTACATGATTTTGTTTTCTAATGTGATTGTGTTTGCAGGAGCAACGCTTGGAGGCTTTCTTCTAACGACACATGTTCCAGTTGGAGGAGCGTTGATTGCAGTATTGTTTCTGACGGTTTCTGAGTTATGGGAGATTCCGGTAGCTTTATTTTTAAGTGAACGATTTGGAATGATTGTAAACCTGTTCGTCTGCCTATTTATTACCGTCAGCGGTGTGGTAATATCACAAACCAGAATCTGGTATGTACTTGTTTCTGCAATCCCTATGCGAATGATGTGCCCGTTGCTTCATGTTTTACCAAATGGACTTGCCGCAGAAGCAGGGAATCCTCTTTTGGATACGGGAGTCATTGTTCCGGGAATGTGTCTCTCAATCATCTGGTTTGTTTTTGTAACGGTTCTGTTTTTGAAATGGTTTGAGAGAAGAGAGGTGAAATAAGATGATTGGAAGATCTCTTAATGCAGACTTGCGAAAGATGAAAGGAACATCTGTGATTCTGGCACACTTACTGATTCCGATTATAACCAGCGTTATATTTTTAATATATTACTTTTTTTCACCATGGAATGAAAATATGAAAGTGATTGCATTTTATCAGGCAATAGGAGCAGGACTTCCGGTACTTATTGGAATTTTTACAGCAAGTGTGATGGAACAGGAACAAAATGCAGGTGATTTTCAAAATCTGTTGTCTTTACCGGATAAACCTGCAGCATTTTTATCGAAACTGTTGATGCTACTGGTTTTGTGTCTGTGCTCTATCCTATTGACAGTAATCATATTCGGAATTGGATTTGGAAGAATCGCATCAAGCGATATCGAAATCATGAAAGGATGTATATTTGCAGCATTGCTGCTGTGGGGAAGCAGTGTTCCACTTTATCTGTGGCAGCTGATTCTGGCTTTTCAGTTTGGAAAAGGGGTATCCATTGGAGCAGGGATTATATCAGGACTAATTAGTGCATTGATGCTTACCGGACTTGGAGATTATGTGTGGAAATATGTATTTGTCTGCTGGACGGGTAGAGTACCATATACTTATCTGCAATCTGTATTGGGAGAAACTAGTGTAGGTGAATGGTTGTCATTCATACCAGGTTGCTTAATATTTACAGGGATTAGTATGGTATACTATTTTTGGTGGGTAAACCACTGGGAAGGAAACAGAATATCGGAATAGAATCGAGGGAAACTATGGCAAAAATACTGGCAGTTGATGATGAACCGGCAATTTTGGAAATGATAGAAAGCATTTTGAATAAGGATGGACATCTGGTTACCAAAGTAAGTAATCCACTAAAAATTAATATGGAAGAATTACATCGTTATGACCTGATTTTACTGGACATTATGATGCCTGGAATTGATGGCTTCGAATTATGCAAAAGAATTAGGATATTTGTGGATTGTCCGATTTTGTTTCTTACGGCAAAAACGGAGGAAAACAGTCTGGTAAACGGACTTTCTTTAGGAGCAGATGATTATATTTCAAAGCCATTTGGAGTGATGGAACTTCGGGCAAGGATTCATGCACATCTTAGAAGAGAGCACAGGGAACATTCTGTCCGGATGGTTTTGGGGAGGGTCTGTATTCAAATATCTCAAAAGAAACTATTGGTTGATGATAAGGAACTTCCTCTTACGAAAGCGGAGTACGAAATTTGTGAATTCCTGGCTAAAAACAGGGGACAGGTTTTCTCGAAGGAACAGATATTGGAAGCGGTCTTTGGCTTTGACAATGAGAGTAATGACAGTACTATAATCACGCATATCAAAAATATAAGAGCAAAATTTGCGGATTATGATTATACACCGATAAAAACAGTCTGGGGGATTGGATATAAATGGGAAGAGTAAAGAGAAGCAATGCACTCAGCTGGATTTTTATGAGATATGTACTGGTCATGCTTGGATCATTAGTAGGTTTGGTGATTGTTGCTTGGCTGCTGCTGTACCTTTTGATTAGTGTGGGCTGTATCTATCCGGCGAATTATGCAGAGCAAAAGATTAATGAAGCATATGATACGATTTTACGTGCGGATAAAGTAACTGCTGAGATGATTCCTGCACTTTGTGATTATGTAATCTTTTCAGAGAATGGAGAGAAAATAGGTGGAGATCTGTCAGAACAATACGAACAGATAGCATGGAATGTTGCAAAGTACGGAAACGCATCCGGGAAATATTTTTATAAAGTAATTGTAAGGGAAAATGAATATGTTGTATTGCAATATCGCCTGACACCTCAATATCATTCAGCTTTTTTGAGGGAGCATTTTATAGGACCACAGAATGTGATGAGTATTATGTCAGTGATTGGAGCGGTAGCGATTATCATCATTCCGTCCATACGTTTTGGAAAAAGAATCAAAAAGCAGATGCAGCCTGTATTAGACGCAATCAGACAAATAAAGAATCAAAATCTGGAATATGAGACATCCTGTTCCGGTATCAAAGAGTTTGATGACTGTTTATCGGCAATCGATGATATGCGAGATGCATTGCGAGAATCTTTAGAAAAGCAGTGGAAAACAGAGCAGGAAAAGAAACAACAGATGTCTGCTTTGGCGCATGATATTAAAACACCTCTTACGATTGTACGGGGAAATGCAGAACTACTTTCAGAGACTGAACTGACCACAGAACAGAAGAATAATATCACTTATGTTTTGAACGGCACAACACAGATACAAAGTTATGTAAAACAGTTGATAGATGTCACAAAATCATGGAATTGCAGTGATGTTACCTATACAACGGTGAGGTTAGAAGATTTTTTTGCAGATATAAAGGAACAGGCACTCGGACTGGTAGAAATCTATCACCAGAAAATAGATTGGAAGGCGGGACAAAGTGATAAAAAGGTAACGATTGCTTATGATCCAATGTTCCGGGCCGTAATGAATATGATTCAGAATGCAGTGGAGCATACAAAAGAAAATGGAATCATTTATATTGACGCAAAGGAGCAGGATGGCCGGCTGACATTCATTGTGGAGGATAGCGGATCAGGATTTACAAAAGAAGCATTATTGCATGGCACAGAGCAGTTTTTTATGGATGACACAAGTAGAAATGGCGAAGCCCATTATGGGATGGGACTATTTTTTGCAAAAACTGTGGCTGAAAAATATGGTGGAGGTATTAAACTTTCAAATTCTGAAAATACAGGTGGGGCGAGGGTAGAAATATTTTTCCTGAGTAGTCAAGAAACAAGCTAAATAGACCGCAATTAAGCTATGTAAAAGAAATTTTACATGCTTTTATCTAATATGTAAAAGCCTTTTGATAGACATTACTACTACGTTTGCTGTAATCTCATGGAAGAAGGAGGCATACAGAATTATGATAGCTGATAAAATTAAAAATGCTCGTACTATTCTTTATTACATAACTATCATTATAGTTGTTCTCAAGTGTGGAGAAACGTGAAAAGCAGATGAAGATGGATTCAGCGGTGGATGATATACGCAGAAGATTTGGATTTTACAGTATCCAGAGAGGGCTCATGTACCGGGACAGGATTCTGTCGGCAGTCAATGCAAAAGAAGAACACACAGTACAGTTGTTACGGACACACTGATCACGGGAAAGAAACGGGTGCGGATTTATTATTAAGTGCTTTTGAGATATTGATAAAATATGTGAAGAAAAATAAGCAGATAAATGGATTTAATATAAAAATCGGAAGTTGGAGGATACAAGCATGAAAATTGTAATCATTAATGGAAGTGCCAGAAAAGGAAACACGTTGACAGCAATCAATGCATTTATAAAAGGAGCATCAGAAAAGAATGAAATTGAAATCATTGAACCTGACAAACTCAACATTGCACCATGCAAGGGATGTGGTGTCTGTCAATGCTCTAAGGGATGTGTCGATAAGGATGATACAAATCCTACAATTGATAAAATTGCTGCCGCAGATATGATTCTTTTTGCTACACCAGTTTATTGGTGGGGAATGTCAGCACAATTGAAACTTATCATTGATAAGTGCTACTGCCGTGGATTGCAGTTAAAAAATAAAAAAGTTGGCACGATTGTTGTAGGCGGTTCTCCCATAGACAGTATCCAGTATGAGCTGATTGATAAGCAGTTTGACTGTATGGCAAAATATCTTTCATGGGATATGCTTTTCAAAAAATCATATTACGCAACAGCCAGAGATGAACTTGAAAAAAACAAGGATTCCATGAACGAACTTGAGGGGATCGGAAAAAATTTATAAAGCACGTTCCAAATTCCAGTTTGCCAACTTGCCCTTTGAGAGAGGAGAAATCCTTTTCTCAAAGGGCTTTTTCTATTTATACAGATATTCGCAAACTACAAGATAAAGCTAAAACTTCATATACTCTAATCACAGAGGAAGTGGAGGTTTTGATATGAGTAACAGTTTAGCAGAAGTACACCCGGAGCTTGTTTCGGAGTGGCCGGAGAAGAACTTACCGCTTACACCTGATGACATTACTTTCGGTTCAAATAAAAAAGTATGGTGGAAAGGTGCTTGTGGTCACGAATGGAAGACAAGCGTTAAGGCTCGTTCCAATGGAGAGAAATGCCCGATATGTTCCGGTGCGAGAGTGATTGCAGGGATTAACGATTTGGCAACATTAGAGCCGCTACTGGAAAAGCAGTGGTCGGAAAAGAATAAGATAAAACCGACAGAAGTTTCTATTGGTTCCCATGGGGGGGCATACATTTCAGGAATTAGCGAAAGATGCAAAAGCAGTCT
>NZ_JAQEUJ010000044.1:0-8270 GCF_027695515.1 Coprococcus sp. LG101-27 | reverse complement strand
GACGTCGTATAGCTTCTCTTCCAAGCAGAACACCTGAAGAACATACTGGCGGAAGGGAAGCGCATCCTCTCCAACACGGAAGGTACCGCGGGGCACGCGGGAACCGTGGCGGCTGTAACCGCCTAAACGCTCGGGGAGAGGACGTAAGACCCTAGAGGACCAATGTCGGTCCCAGACGGCAGACCTCACAGAACCGAGAATTCCCTGGTTTTAACTACGGGGAGTGTCAATTTAGCGGATTGGCCCTTACCATTGCTAAAACCAATGGTTTTACAACCGTTTTGGTAAATTATAAGCTGCATAGGACGATAGTATTATGCTATAATAATAGATATTGAAAAGAAAAGGGAGGAGCAGCATGACGAGAGAGACTAAAAGCTATGAGCTGAAGATCTATGATCAGAGCCTCATGAGATTCGAAGCTGCCTATGACGCATTCGGTAGTTTGAAACTGGAGATTACGGATATCGATTCGGCAAATGCGCATTTGCTTCCATTGAATTTAATTGTAGATCAAGATGAAAAAAGCCTTGCGAGTTGGATGGAAGGTAGAACCATTCCGAAAAACAGGGCATTTGTAGAGCAGATTCTTAGTACGGCAGGATTGACAAGGAATGATATCCTTGGAATTCTTGATGTATCCAAAGGGCTTTCCATTAACGATTCGTATTGGCTTGATGATGGGAAATCAGATGTTACCTTTGATGGAATCAATTTGTTCGACAATCGCTTTGATGAAGTATTGGGACTTGTAGCTTATACCGGGTACACGCCATCACAAAAGCATAAAGCGGGCGTTTCAAGTGAGTGGACACTGGGAGGGCAATTTCCGAAAGCAGTTCGACGGATTAACGATAGGCTGCTGTTGTTCAAAACAGGTACAAGCGGTGCCAGAAATCTTGGCAAAGAACCTTATTCTGAATACTTTGCAGCACAAGTCGCAAAACGGATGGGAATAGATCATGTTTCCTACGATTTAGAGATGTGGAAAGGGAAACTTGCGTCTGTCTGCGGACTTATGAATGACAAAGAAATTTCTTTTGTTCCATTTTTCGTTGCTGCTGGTGATGCGAGTTTCCCGGCAGCGTTATCGATCTTAAATGAGCTTGATCCAAAGATGGCATCGAAATACAGGACAATGGTTGTTTTTGATGCCTTGATCTGCAATCGGGATCGTCACGGCGGAAATTTTGGTATCTTACGGGAAAACAGAACAGGACGGCTGTTGGGATTAGCCCCGTTGTTTGACCACAATCTGTCCTTGTTTGCGCAAGATGACGAGACAGACTATGCGAATTTCCTTGATCGTTCAAATCGATATTACCTACCTGCAACAGCGAATATCGCCTTTGATGATATGGCTGGAATTGTTATGGGAGCGGAGCAGCATGAGCTTTTGCGCAGGATGATCGGTTTTGAGTTCCGGAATCATCCAACATATCCGCTTCCACAGGATCGGCTTGAAGCGCTGAACCACTATATTACAGAGAAAGTAAGGGAATTGCTACGGATTCCTATTGTGGATGAGCATGCGCTTTGCAAAGCGATGGAAGAGAAATTCAACGAGATCCAAGCAACAACCAAAATACCGATGCTTCTTGATTCCGTTAAGATGATTCACAAGAAAGGTCTTCCACTTAGCGAGAAGGCAGAAGCAGTAAAAAGAGGATCCAAAGTATTTGAAAATACGCTGAACAAGATTATTCCGGAAGAAGACCGTTGTAGGTAAAAGGAAAGGAACGATAGTGGAAGAAAAGGAACACGCCATCAAGTCGTAATGCAGAAAGAACAACGAAAAGGTCATCCGTTTGGGCGACCTTTTTTCGGCGCCATATTCCGGTATTATGGTATAATGGCCCCGTTCACCAAAGCATCAACAGAAAGGGAAAAAGATGCTTTTTGACTTGTTTGGCCCTCTGCTCGGACCGCTTTTAATCGTGATCATGGTGATCGTCGTGTTCGAGTCCTGTTGGAGGAAGTGCCCACCGGACAAATTGATGATCGTATCTGGATTCGGGCAGACGCGTAGCGTGTCAGGAAAGGGCACGTTCGTTATCCCCGGTCTGCAGCGTGTGGACACGTTGGCTCTCGGTGCTGTGCAGGTTCAGTTGTCGACGGAGAATGAAATCCCGACACAAGATGCGATTCTTATCCATGCTTGCGCTGTCGCAAATTTCCAGATTGGACAGACTCCCGAATTGATCGAGATAGCATCGAAGAATTATCTCAATATGGATAAGACCGAGATGACCCGTCAGGTCACCGAGGTGATGCTCGGAAAGATGCGCGAGGTTATCGGTCAGATGGATCTGAAGGAACTCATGTGTGACCGTGAGTCCTTTAACCATAAACGGTAATCGATACTTGGGAAGCCGAACGCAAGCAGCCTCTTTTAAAGCAGTTTCTTTAACAAGAGTAAGCGATGCAAATAAAGGCATAGGGACTCCAAGAAAATAGGGGATGTGAAAAAACTCGATTGAGTTTTTTTACATCCCCCTTTTTGTACCTGTTGTGTATAAATGACTGAAATCATGCGCAAAGAAAGTGCACTTCCCCTACCCCATAGAAATTCTTTTTTTGAATCTATGCGGCAGTTCTGTTTCTCATCTTTTTTTTCTGATATTTATATAGATTGTGGCCTATCGCCACGAGTAAAACTTCCAGTTTGACTGAATGAATACCTCTTCGGACAATTCTCTTGTACCAACGGTCGTTTTTCATAATTCCGAAAGTGCCTTCTGCTTGTATCGAACGGTTCATTCGTAATAACGCACCGTGGATACTTTCTAGGTTTTCGATTACTTCCTGATGCATGGAAGTTAATTCCTGATTGATCCGAACGGTTCGATTCTTATCTGTCTTCTTACATTTCTCTGCATATGGACATCCACTACAGTCTTCGCATTCATACAATTCTTCCTTACGTCCGTATTGATTTCCCCTCACATTTTTTCTGTATAAAAAATGGAATGCTTTATCGTTAGGACATCTCATGACACCTTGCTCATCAATTCTAAAGTTAACTGCACGAAATGGATCTTCATGATATTTCTGATTCTTAGTTTCCTTTTTAAACATTGGAAATTTCATATACTTTTCAATTCCGTTCTGTTCACAGAAAATATAATTGTTGTATGAGCCATATCCAGCATCTGCCACAGGATATTTGGGATAGAATCCATAAGTTTGTTTGAAGTGCTCCATCAAAGGAACGAAACAATCCATATCCGAACGATAATGGTTCACGTCAACAACTGCAATATATTCATCTGCTACACCAATCTGTACATTATATGCTGGCAGAAGCTGATCATTGCCCATGTAATCCGTTTTGATACGCATAAAGGTAGCTGAGTTATCTGTTTTAGAGTAACTGTTTCGATTAGGACCACAGATTTCAATTTTTTGTATGTATTCTTGAAGTTTCTGACAGAAAGTAGTCAAGTGTTCATAATGACGCTGTTCTTTGGACTTTCGCTTTCCACTTCCGTAAACAAATGTACTTGTATCCAGTTCCCATAAAAGTACTAGCTGCTCAACGATTTCATTCAGATAATCCGGTACATACTCCGGATTTGTTGTGATCTGCACCCCGCTCCATGCGATTTCTGCATTAATCTCCTCAATCTCCGCAGTGATTTTTTCGTAAAGCTTGTAACGGAACTTTTCGGTAGCCTTCTTCCATACCCAGGTATACTTGTTTGCGTTTGCTTCAAACTTGGAGCCGTCGATGTAGAGATGTTGCAGATCTACATGCTCATCGTTAAAGATAGCATGATTGATGTCGTTAAAAATGTTTTCAATCTTATCTTGAAGTATTTCATTGATGAAATATCCAAAGGTTCTGTATGACGGAGTCTGATGATCCATGAGATACATGAACCTGATATTAACTTTGCAGTTGTCTTCCAGTTCTCTCAGAGAGCAGTATCCGCTAGTCATAAATCCGAAAAGTACTGTTTTTAACATGTTGACTGGATTATATCTGAGTCGTCCGGTTGTGTACTCCGGAATATCCGTCAGATACTTGTTTAAATCGATTCCTCCCATCAATCTGTCAAATGTCAAAACAGGATCCAGCAGATCCAAACAATCTGAAAGAAACAGTGGTAAATATCCTTGTTTTGAATTACAATAATTATTGTGTAAAGTTTTCATCGCAAGTTAATTTTACCACAAAAATAGGACCTTTCGCATGAACGAATGGTCCTATTTCTTTTAGGGACTTATTTCACAGCCCCTTCTTTTATTATGCGGAAGATGGGACTTGAACCCACACGCCCTTGCGAGCACTAGAACCTGAATCTAGCTCGTCTGCCATTCCGACACTTCCGCGTCAACAAAAAGAATCTTATCACATACCAACCGGTTTGGCAAGTGTTTTTTATGTTTTTTTGACTTTTTTTACATTTCATTAAATTACATCAATTATTTTGAATGCAGTTTGCCGCATCAATTGTAATTACCAGAAGAAGTCCCATCAATTCATCTGCCGGATTTGCAAAATCCAGTACATAAGTATCTCCCCAGTGGAATAATTCTTTTGTAATATGTACCACAGGACTGCATGCTTCATAGATATCATAATTCCATCCCATGAAATCTCCTTCTACATGCCATCCATTAAACTCAACATCATACTTCGGTCGAAACAATGTAAAACGCTTTTCAATCCGTCCAAGTGTCTGCCCATTCACTTCAATTTCAAACACTGGAAGTAATGACATCACTTTTTCTTTAATCAACCCGAGTTCGTTCCCTGCCATATCATATACATGCAGCCGGTGTCCAAGCGACAAAAACTCTGCTTTTACAAAATACTTCGCATTTTCATTCTCATCATAAACATCATATGAATCTGTCCATGAAAAAACTCTCTGCTTAACAAGTAATTTCATACGCTACTCCTACTCCGGAAATTCATACTTCCTCAATTCGCAGTTCTTAATTCCAAATGCCGCAAACTCTTCATTCGTCATATCATAAAAATAAGACTGGATTACTCTGGAAATTCCATTATGTGCAACCAGTAGATAAACCTTATCATCCGCTTCTTTCCGAATATCATCCAGAAGATTGTAAATCCTCTGGCACAGATGAAGCATTGTCTCCCCGCCTTCAAAATGATTGATAAAGTTCTGTTTTGCCTTTTTGAACTCCTCCCCATTTCTCGGAGTGGACTCATATTTTCCAAAATTCTGCTCCTTCAGGCGCATCTCCTCACGCATCGGAATCCCTGTTACCTCCGAAATATGGCGCGCGGTCTCCTTCGCCCGGACAAGTGGCGAATACAGGATCTCGTCAATCTTTACGCCCTCTTCCTTAATCTTTCTTCCAAGCTCCATTGCCTGCTCATGTCCAAGCTCTGTCAGCTCGATATCTGTCGCACCACAGATTTTATTTTCCACATTCCATACAGTCTGTCCATGTCTTGTAAAATAAAAATGTCCCATTATTCTTTCTCCCAGTACGCTTTATTTGCCGAGCATTTCCGGACAAAATGTTCCGGTAAATGCGCATAATGTTTTCCAAAATGATAGGCAAGATACCGAACCGCACTTCGCGCCGCCACTTCACCTAAATATTCCTCCATATGATTCTGCTTCAGAAGCGCTGAAGTCACACGGACCAGCCGCATTCCTTCTTTTCCAGGTTTTGTATTTTCAATCATCTCCGGATGCTCCGCATGCGCAACCCCGATATCAAAGTTACGCTTCCAGAGTTCGCGCAGATTGTCATTGCGATAATACAGAATCTCAGCCTCTGGCGCATAAACCGTCTGCCAGCCCTTTTCCAGAAGTCTTCTCGCCGCGAGCATGTCCTCTCCGGCGATCATCCTCTTTCCAAAGCCTTCTGTCTCCAGATACGCACTTCTTCTGTACGCTGCGCATACATTAGAATTGAAAAATGTCCGGATTCCAAGCTTTCCGGTATCTTCCAAAGACTTTGTCATACCTTTCGGCGGATAGTTAAACTGTCTCACACAACACTCGATCGGACTGCATTCATCATCTGTCATATGCCTTCCATACACGACCGCCGTCCGCTCCTCTTTAAACGGTTCTGTCAGCTTCTCTACCAGATATCGGTTCTGTGGTATCGCCGTCTGTACCATAAAAATCACAATATCCGAATCCAGTTCCCGTAAGATCGCATCTCTGCTTCCTGCCCGGTCATATTCCTCCTTTGGAGTATATCGGACCTCAATTCTTTTATCCATATAGATTTCCGGGATTTCCCTATCAATCGGATTCTCATAAAGAACTTCAAGCAAAATTCTGTCCGGCATTACACTCTGTCTCAATAATCTCTCTATACTCATTTTCAGTCGTCCATCTGGTCGGAATACTGGAATAACAATCTCAATATTCAAGTCATCATCTCATTTCGTTTTTCTTACTAATCAGTATATACAAATTTTTTTCCAGCTTATATCCTGATTTACTTACAACCATTATGCTGCATATTCTTCTTTTTTCTTCCTGTCCATCGCGGAAAGTTCCTTAAGCTCCCTCACCATGAAATATCCGCAGACGATTGCTGCTGCCGCATCTGCAATTGGTCCGGCATACATAACCCCGTCAATTCCCATAAACAATGGAAAGATCACGATCAGCGGCAATAAAAAGAGAATCTGTCTTGTCAGGGACATAAATACACCCAGCTGCGATTTTCCGATGGAGTTGAAAAAGTTCGATGTAACCGGCTGGATTCCATTGATAAGCGTAAGGAACATATAGATCCGGAAATACCGCTCTGAAAACTGAAAATACAGCTCACTTCCCGAACCAAATACGCTGATGATCTGTCTCGGGAATACCTGGAAACAGAAAAATGCAATTCCGGAAAGAACGGTTGCAGTTCCAAGTGCGAGCAGGTAGCTTTTCCGTACCCGTTCATACTTCTCTGCGCCATAGTTGAAGCCGATAATCGGCTGGATTCCCTGGGAAATTCCGATAACAAATGACATAAAGATCATATTTACTTTTGTAATGATCCCGGCACAGGCAAGCGGAATGTCACCGCCATATACAGACTGTGCTCCATAATGCGACAATGTATTATTCAGTACGATCTGTACGATCGTCATTGCAATCTGGTTAAAGCAGGCACTGGCACCGAATTTGAAAATATTCTCGATATGTCTTCCCGTCATATGGAAACTTTCCTTTGTAAGCCGGATCGTTTTAAAATGGAACATATACCGCAGACTGATGCAGAACGAAACGATCTGTCCTATGATCGTAGCAAGTGCTGCGCCCCTCATTCCCATCTGCAGCCCAAAAATAAAAATCGGATCCAGAATTGTATTTACAATAGCACCCACCAGCATAGATGTCATCGAATACCGCGGACTTCCATCCGCAAGGATCAGCTTACTCATCCCTGTATTTGCGATCAGAAATGGAAAGCCAATTGCCGTGATCCGTGTATATTCCTGTGCATACGGAAGTACCTCCGATGTGGCACCGAAGAATTTCAGCATCGGAGTCAGAAAAATCGTCGTTACTGCAAAAAGTGCAATCCCGAAAATTGCCATCAGGCAAATTCCATTTCCCGCATACTCTGCAGATTCTTTTTCTTCTCCTGCACCAAGCTTCAATGAAAAATTGGTCGCACTGCCGATTCCAAGCAGCAGTGAGATTGCCGTACAGGAAGTAGAAAGCGGAAACGCAATATTCGTTGCTGCATTTCCCAGCATTCCCACACCCTGACCAATGAAAATCTGATCTACAATATTGTAAAGAGCTGTTACCAGCATGGAAATAATGCATGGAATCGCAAATCCAACCAGTAGTTTTGATTCCTTTTCATACCCAAGCGGATTGTCCTGCTCATTCACTGTATTTGCCTTTTTATCTCTCACCTTTATAGCCTCCTCCAGATGTTCATATATAAATGCCGCTGTCTCACTTAGTATCATCGTTCCATTTATCCGCTCCGCAGCTTCTCCTCTTTGAACAAGTACAAATTCATCTATTACCTGACGCATTACAAAATTCTGTGTTTTTTATACTTTTACTCCATCATCTACAATTTACATCTGTTTTCTGACGACTCTGTATTCATCTCCAGATCTGTAGTAAGGGCACTGATAATGCTTATCCGTCAGAAACCGCATCATCTCATCCTCATCCAGGTCTCTGTCACACGTGTAACATTCATATTCATCATCGTAAATATAAAATGTACAGGTGTCACAACAGCTCGCTGTATTTGCCATAACCTGCCGTTACTGAAAACTTATAAAAAGTTACAAACTTCTATGT
>NZ_JAQEUJ010000043.1:0-9892 GCF_027695515.1 Coprococcus sp. LG101-27 | reverse complement strand
ATTTTATTTTTTTAATTGTCTACTTGACGGGAAGCAGTTCAAGTTGCATATAGCTCTCTCTTTTTTATTTCAATTCAAGCTCCAATGTTCTATGCTCATTATGGCAAATCATTTTCTAAAGCAAGTATCGCCCAGAGTAACTCAAAACCCAGTTTCTGGATTTTGATTCTCTGACGAACTTGATGGAGATTACGATTCCCCATACCCTCGATATCACAAAACATAAAATTTTGTTATTAGCAAAAAAATAAATTCTCGCAGATTTCCGCTTTTCGCTCATAGTTGCCAAATCATTTTTTAACGATCAACTCCTACCAATTGCTTATCCAAAATTCTTTTATTCAAAAATGAATAAAAGCGGACTTCACAAAAAATATTGTACCACCAGACCGGAATTTGTTTATTCCTACTTTATTATTATCCCTATTTTTTCAAGATCCTCTTTGGTCTTTTCAAATCTCGACAAATTGGATACACCTACGCATCTCAAAAGAATAGAAACAATGAATCCGCATTTCACTGCCCCTTTTGCACTTGCCTTGATGCACGAATTTCCATCAACACCTATCATCTCTATCTCTGAAACACCCTTTGATTTAAGATATGAAATCAGTTCTTCAGATGAAAAGGCATCCGCCTGTCTTTTGCAAAACACATTATCTGATGCAAGAATGAGGTCGTCTGCAAACTCATCTGTTACCATTCCACTGCGAAGTTTCTTCGTGTTCTTAATATATACAATATCATACTGAGCCTTTTGAGCTTCCATTATCCTCTCGTTAATTCTCTGTACAATATCAGTTTCATATTTTGTGATATATGACTTTTGAATATCTATAACCAATAATGGAGTTGTTGAATGGGCTAATGAACAAGCGCGTCTTGAGACTCTGAAATATAAAAGTGAAAAAGAAGATGCTACTGTTATGATTCCGTTTCATTCCAACAGACTTATGGACTATCATAAACAGAAGCTTTTTTCTGGTGGATATCTTTTCCTTCAATCGATTTACTATGGGCTTAAGCTTGATTCTGTCTGCAGAAAAATCAAAAGCCGACATAAATTCGAGTATGATCTTAATGCTATTTTATCTGATTTAATTTACACAAGGGTTCTGGAACCTTCCAGCAAAAGGTCTTCCTTCCGAGCAGCAAAACAGTTCCTTGAGCCTCCAACTTATGAAATTCATGATGTGTGCCGAGCTCTTTCTGTTCTTGCTTCTGAAATGGATTTTATTCAATCAGAAGTTTATAAAAATAGCTTTTTTCTCGGTGGCAGAATGGATCGGATCCTTTATTATGATTGCACAAACTACTACTTTGAAAGCGAACAGGAAGATGGAGATAAAGAATACGGAAAAAGCAAAGAGCACCGTCCGAATCCCATTATTCAAATGGGACTCTTTACAGATGGTGACGGAATACCTTTGGCTTTCTCACTCTTTCCTGGAAACCAAAATGAGCAGAAATCCTTAAAACCTTTAGAAACAAAGATTCTCCAGCAATTCGGCTGTGATAAGTTTATCTATTGCAGTGACGCCGAACTTGCTTCTGAGGATAACCGTGTTCTTAATCACATGGGACAGAGGGCATTTATTGTCACTCAGTCCATCAAAAAGCTGCCTGCTGAAGACCGGGCATGGGCTTTAAAGAAAACTGGCTTCAAACGTCTCTCAGATGATAAGCCTGTTGACCTCACAAAACTGACAGATGATGACAAAAACCAGCTTTATTATAAAGACGAACCATTTACAACAAAAAAACTAGATCAAAGATTGATCATAACCTACTCCCCTAAATATGCCGCTTATCAGAAAGCCATCCGTGCGGAGCAGATCTGTCGGGCAGAAAAAATGGTTGCAAATGGCTCTCTAAAAAAACAGCGTAAAAATCCAAATGATCCTGCAAGATTTGTAAATAAGGTAGCTGTAGCCAATGAAGGAGAAAAAGCTAAGATCCACTATTATCTCAATACGGATAAGATTGCTGAAGAAGAAATGTATGACGGGCTTTATGCGGTATGTACAGACCTGCTTGATGATGACGTTGCAGATATCTTAAAAGTCAGTGAAGGAAGATGGCAGATTGAAGACTGTTTCAGAACTATGAAAACAGATTTTGAAGCCAGACCCGTTTACTTAAACCGTGAAGACCGAATTAAGGCTCATTTTCTTACCTGTTTTCTTGCTCTGTTACATTTCCGGTTATTAAACCGTTCCTTGAAAGGGACTTATACCACAGAACAATTACTTCACACTTTAAAAGACATAAAATTTGCGGATATAGAAGAACAGGGCTTCATGCCGGTATATGAGCGTCAGGAAATCACTGACGATCTCCATGAAACCTGCGGATTCAGAACGGACTATCAATTCATAACAAAACGGAAAATGAAAAGAATTCAGAAAAAAAGTAAGTGGAGATAAAACATTACTATATTTCGTGTATGCAGATAAAAGTGCCACACCCCTTGTATTTACACAACGTCATTAACTTAAAGCAGAAGATATTTATTCTAAAAGGATTAGATATCTTCTGCTTTTTTTGATATGCTTATATTGTAAAGAGAAACCATTTTTGTGATAATGAACCCAAGAATCACTGTAAACATCGGAGATAAAGCATTGATAATACTAACACTTGAAGCTGCAGTATAAAGTAATGCTATATTTTGAAAATAGAAGTACAATGTTACACCACATAATCCGCATAACACACATAGTAATTCTTCTTTTATTGAATTTAATTTCAAACGCTTTGGTAATATTATCCACAATGTAATATAGCCTATCAGGAATCAAAACAACAGAAGTTCCTCCGGCGATAACACATTTAAAGCTATTCTACTTAATACGGTTGCACTTCCCCATACTATGACACATGCTATACACTGTAAATGTCCGATTAGTTTACTCTGCTTGACTATTTTTTACCCTTTGAACAAAATCATCATATTCCTGCAAACATTTACCATAGTCAGTGTCTTTATCAATAATTATCCCAAGTTCATCTTCTGTATCAAGTCTGGAAAGTAATTCATCTTTTTCTTTATTATTTGCAACTGGATTTACAGTCATTATAATTCCTTCCGCAACACTATCGAATTGATTAATCGGCATAGCTACACCTAGTTCTCCGGGTGCACATTTTAAATATTTTCTTGCACCCTCACACATTAACGAGATATTTAGATCATTATTGAAGTATGGCTTTGATGTTAAGTCGGAACATGCAGCCTGGTTTCCTATTGTACAGAGATGTTTCGGAACCCCAAACTTATATGCGTATCCCTGTAAAACACGCATGACCTGTACTGCTTCTGTCACAATAATTACTATATCCGCATTTTCCATGTATTGCAGCGGACCCATTTCTACTCCATACACTTCATGTTGTAAATATTTCATCTCCTCCGTGATCTTTCTTGCTATAGAATGACTTTCGTATAACCCACAAACTGCATAACTGTTTCCTGTTACAACACTAATATCCGGTTTTTTTAGTCCAAGTGCATACGCTCCATAATCACAAAAAAAATTTTCTTTTGTAAGTTTGAAGTGAGATCCTTCCATCGCCCTCTTGACCATATTGCAATACGTTGTTCTTAAACCATACTCTTTAACTTCATTTTCATCATACTGCTCTTTGTAGTGAATAAATTTCACCCCAATAATCTCACGTTCCAGTTTTAAAACCTTTTTTATTTTGTTTACATTACTCGTTTTCATAGAACCTCCATGCAAAAATAAGAGGAATTTTTCATTTCCTCTTATACTTATTCGACAAAGCTATATTATTCTTCCACCCATGTATTCCAGAAAAATGGCTGACAATAATTTGCATATCCTTGAAGTTTTGCATTTGTAGCATTCATACGACTATAGTCAATCGTTTTTACATATGGAACATATTCCCAGAATGTATTATACCAATCCTGAACAAGTTTGTATCTTGCATCCTGATCAAGCTCTACTAACATTTTTGCAAAGATTTCGTCCATTTTCTTAGAATTTTCATCATCCCAGTTTGTGATCCATCCATTTGTTCCTACCCATGCACTCCAAACCTGTGGATCAGCATTCCATACACTAAAGTAAGCCAGATGAATTGCCCATCCTTCTTTCTGAGAACGTTTCTCCATAACTGTTGCACGGTCATACAATTCAACCTCTACATTAAATCCAATCTTCTCTAACTGTGATCTTAAATCTTCAGCACCCTGGCTCTCTACATTGTCATCTTTTCCCTGTACAATAACAACCGGTTCACCATTATAATCTGATTTTGCAAGATACTCTTTTGCCAGTTCTAAATCATTTTTAGCATAAACGCCTTCTCCAGCCTTTTCATCATACCAAACTGTAGATTTATCAAACAGACATCCGTCAAGACTCCAGAAATTTTCATCACCAATCTGAGCAGTAGCCAGTTCTTCAAGGTCAAGTCCAATTGCAACTGCTTTACGTGCATTCAAATCGTCAAACGGTGCAGCACCACAGTTAAATGTCAACATACCTTCAACATCAGAATCCATAATTTGCGGAACTGTATTTTCAGAACTTTCAACCTGACTGTACTTATCCTGAGAAATTTCCTCAGCAAACATAAACTCTCCAGTCTCTAATCCAGATATACGTACAGATTCATCTGTTACAAACTGAATGTTAATCTCGTTTGCATATGCAACTCTTTTTCCTGCAAATCCTGAAGCTTCACCTTCAACCGGAACATAATCATCAAATTTTACCAGTTTCACACTTGCATCCGGAACCCAGCTGTCAAATTTGTATGGACCTGTTCCAATGTGTTCTTCCAGAACATCGTTACCATATTTTTCAATCAAAGATGCTGGTCTTACAACCATCTTCTGATTTGATGTAGGTGATGCGATAACGTTAAGGAATGGTGCATATACACTGTTCAATTTTACAGAAACAGTATAATCGTCAACAACATCTACGCTATCCACATATTCACTCACAGAAATTCCCATCTCATTTACAGCAAACCATCTGTCAAAGGATGCTTTTACATCTTCTGCTTTCATTTCTGAACCATCATGGAAAAGCACACCTTCTCTTAAATGAAAAACATATGTTTTACCATCGTTTTCGATGTCACATGATTTAGCCAAATGAGGCACTGCTTCACTGGAAGCATTAAACTCATACAGCCCTTCATATACGTGATTCATTACAGCAGTAACTGTCCAGTCTGTGGATTGATCACTGTCAAGATTTGGTGGTGCAGCTTTGTAAGCAACAGTAATTGCTCCACTCTTGTCACCTGCACTCTCTGCCTTTTCTGCACTTTCTTCACTCTTACTTCCTGAACTACATCCCACTACAAACATAGCCAAAGAAAGAAGTAAAGCAATTACACTAAGTACTCTTTTTTTCATCTTATTTTCCTCTCATAATTTATATATTTAGTTACTTTCTTTATCTTAAGACAAACGGTGTAACCATTCCTTCGTCATCTTCTGCTATTGCAGCACATTGCAAAATGATTCTTTTCAACTTCAAA
Organism: Coprococcus sp. LG101-27; assembly: GCF_027695515.1. NCBI lineage: Bacteria > Bacillati > Bacillota > Clostridia > Lachnospirales > Lachnospiraceae > Coprococcus > Coprococcus sp. LG101-27. Next base: position 4,366 of record NZ_JAQEUJ010000043.1, on the reverse strand, counting down.
ATATTCATGATGATAACTCATACAATAATCGGAAAACTCTTCACACCTGGAAGAAAACGGACACCAACCTGAGTTTGATATATCACCATCTTTTTTAGTTGTGATTTCTGCTTTTTTATCGATATTTTCAGGATCAACTGAAGGAATCGAAGAAATAAGAAGTTTTGTATAAGGATGCGTTGGGTTTTCAAAAATCTGTTGTTTCTCTCCATACTCCACCAATTCTCCAGCATACATAACCCCTATACGATCACTAATATATCTCACAACTGCCAGATCATGAGAAATAAATATGTATGCCATATGATATTTCTCCTGCAATTCTTTTAATAGATTAATAATCTGTGTCTGCACAAGCACATCTAACGCTGAAACAGCTTCATCACACACCAACAATTTCGGTTCTAGGATAATTGCTCTTGCAATACAGATTCTCTGTCTCTGACCTCCTGAAAATTCATGAGGATATCTTTTTAAATCCTCTACTTTCAAACCTACTGTCTGAATGACTTCTTCTGCTTTTTTTCTGCAATATGCCTTATCACCTCGTTTATGTACAAGTAATGGCTCAATCAGAATTTTTTCAATTTTCATCTTAGGGTTCAATGACGCATATGGATCCTGAAATACAATCTGAATATTTTCTCTAATCTTTTTTAATTCTTTTCCTGATAAATTACGGATATTTTTTCCTTCAAAGAATATTTCGCCTGCATCTGGCTTCAACAAACCGACAATCATTTTTCCTAATGTGGATTTTCCGCTTCCGGACTCTCCTACAATGGAGAATATTTCTCCTTCTTTAATATTCAAACACACTTCATTTACGGCTTTAAAAGAATTACGCTCTTTTGAAAAGATACTCTTTTCAAGAGAAAAGACCTTGGTAAGATTATTTACTTTCAGCATATTCTTTCGTTCCTTTCCAGCACCTAATCTGTCTCCCATCATTACAGAGTAAAAGTTCAGGATGATTTTGCTTGCACAACACCTTTGCGAAGTCACACCTATCTGCAAATCTACACCCCAAATGTTTCTCACCCGGCTGTGGAACTGCCCCAGGAACTGTTTTCAGCCTATCTGTTCCCTCATTCAATTGCTCAACCGCCTCTAATAATGCATTTGTATACGGATGAAGCGGTTGTTTAAAAATACTACTCACAGTTCCAATCTCAACCGCTTCTCCTGCATACATAACTAATACTTTATCAGCAAGTTCCGCAATTATTCCCCAGTTATGCGTGATCAGAAGCAGCGAGTTATGATATTGTTTTTTTAAATTACGAATCAGTTGAATAATCTGGGCCTGTACCGTTACATCTAATGCCGTTGTCGGCTCATCTGCAATAATCAGCTTCGGATTACATGCAAGAGCCATTGCAATCATCACCCTTTGTCTCATTCCTCCCGAAAATTCATGGGGGTACTGACGTATTCTTTTCTCCGGATAAGATATTCCCACCTGTCCTAAAAGTTCCAATATCCTTGTCCTTCTCTGTTGTCTGTCATATCCCAAATGGTATTTCAAACTTTCTCCTATCTGTTCTTCAATGGTTAACAGAGGATTCAACGAAGTCATTGGCTCTTGAAAAACCATACCAATATCTTTACCGCATATTCTTCTAATTTCTTTATCTGTCTTTTCCAGCAAGTCGCTGTCTTTAAAAAGAATATTGCCGGATGTAATTTCAATATTATTTGGAAGGAGTCTCATGATGCTTAATGCGGTCATGGTCTTTCCGCATCCTGACTCTCCCACTATTCCCAACGTCTCCCCCTCATTAATAGAAAAAGACAAATCATTTACCACAGAACAACTCATACCTTTTCTGTAAATACCAATATTGAGATTATTTACTTCTAATACTTTTTCCACTGTAATCACCTGCTATTTTTCAGTTAACTTCGGGTCAAAATAATCCCTCAGACCATCTCCCAAAAGATTCAATCCCAATACAATATATGCAATCATCAGACCTGGGTACAGAATGGTCCATGGAGCCACTGACATATATTTTCTGGCATCACTAACCATACCTCCAAGACTAGGCTCCGGAGCCTGAATTCCTACACCCAGATAACTTAATGCTGCTTCATCAAACACCGCAAGAGCAAAAATAAAAGTCATTTGCACAATAATCGGTGAAAGAATATTGGGAATAATATGATGAATGATAATATACGCATCACTGGCTCCAACCACTTTAACCGACTGAACATATTCAATCTCTCTCAACGAAAGAACCGAACTTCTCACAATCCGTGCCATTGTAGGGAAATATGCTACTGAAAGTGCTATGATAATATTAACTTTTCCTGTCCCTAAAATGCCCGCCAAAGCAATGGCAATAATAATAGATGGGAATGCCATGATACCATCTAAAATTCGCATTAGTATGTTATCTACTTTTTTGTAATAACCAGCCATAACACCTACAATAATACCCGCCACTGTACTCAAAACCGCAACAGAAAGACCAATAATCATAGATGCTCGCACCCCAAAAAACATTCTGCTCAAAACATCTCTTCCCATTTCATCTGTTCCAAGCTTATGTTGTACAGATGGGGCTGTAATCCTATCTTTTACTTCCACACCAATCGGATCATACTTTGTTATAACAGGACAAAAAACTGCTATAAAAACAGCACTCAAAACAATAATGATTCCAACAATTAAAAATATGTTACGTTTCTTTTTATTTACCTTCTTCTTCATATTGATACCTTACTTTCGGATCAAATACACAATATAATATGTCAACCAACAAATTCACCAAAAGATAAATTGTTGCAATAAATATCATAGACCCCTGAATTAATGGATAATCTCTTCTCATAATAGCATTAATTGCCATATTCCCCGTCCCCGGAATATTGAAAATAGTCTCCACAATCCATGTTCCACCTAATAACACCGCAAGACTAAAACCAGAAACTGTAATAATAGGAAGCATCGCATTTTTTAATGCATGTTTCATAATGACAACTTTTTCCGGTACTCCTTTTGCCCTAGCAGTTCTTAAATATTCTTTATTCAAAATATCTAACATTGCACTTCTAGTCATTCTGGCAATTTGTCCGCACTGCATAAATGCAATTGTAGTTCCTGGTAACACAAGATATTTTAACGTACCGATCAGTCCTACCTCTGCTATTGTTTTATATCCACACACCGGTAACCATCCCAATTTCACCGCAAATATCTCTATCATCATGATTGCAACCCAGAAACTGGGAGCTGAAATACCGGCAAGCGAAATAGCAATTGAAAGCTTATCTGCCCATTTTCCATGATTAAACGCTGCAATAATTCCTAATGAAATACCAATAAACATCCCCACAACCTGCCCATAAACAGCCAATAAAACAGTTGGTTCCATTCTTGTTATTATCATCTGTAATACAGGCTGATTGCCAAAAAGAGACTCTCCCAAGTCCCCATGTAACAAATTCATAAACCATATTCTAAATTGAACTAACAATGGTTTATCCAGATTTAACTGTTGTTGCATACTTAATATCTGTTCTTTTGATGCATGATCTCCTAACAATAATTTAACCGGATCTCCTGGCATCAAATGTGTAACAAAAAACGAAATCACTGTCACAACCAGCAAAACCGGTATAATTTTTAAAACTCTTTTACCTATATATCTAATCATTGAAACTACCTACTTAAGTTATCAGTTGAACTTCTACCTATTAGCATTTGACTACAATACATATCAATTTTATAATTTTCCCCCCTCCATGTCAAATTGATCATATCTATATATAGACTTATTTATTTATATTTTCAATATAAAAAGAATCAAGTACCTTGTTGCACTTGATTCTAATTCTGAATACTTTATTTAATTATGCATTCTAAAAGTGTAACCGTTCGAAATATTACCAATTACAATATACATCAACACGTATAATTTCCAAAATCTCTGCACGCTTTTAACATCGCATATAAATTGATACTTTTTGCATTCATAGGCAAATCACATGATGGCTGTAATATAAAACCTCTTCCAGTATATTTCATATCATCAATAATTTCTTTACACTTCCAATACACTTCTTCCGGCGTTGCAAAAGTCAAAAGTCCTGTCGAAACGTTCCCTGCATATATATAGTTCTGCCCCAATACCTGTGATACTTTTTTTAGTGGATTTTTTTCATCTGAACTGATAATGCTGCCTTTTTCTAGTTTTAATTCATTGTAACATTCTAAATTATGCATTTGATTACCACAAAGATGAATGACAAATTGCTTTAATCCTCTTTTTCTCAATTTGTCATGTATATCCAAAATATAGGGCAACCCGAATTCCTTAAATTATTTTGGGGAAATCAAGTCATTACTCTCAAATGG
>NZ_JAQEUJ010000042.1:0-12821 GCF_027695515.1 Coprococcus sp. LG101-27 | reverse complement strand
TGGTCCTATTTCTTTTAGGGACTTATTTCACAGCCCCTTCTCTGTCAGTTTATTTTATCTCTAATTCATCCATCGTTGTTTCCGCATTCATTGCAAAAAGTACACCTCCGAGGAATCCCGGGAAAACAATCGCATATCCTGCAAATATGATCAGCCAGGATATTCCTTTTAACGCCACCAGACTGACAACTCCCCAAAGTGCTGCACCTATAACCCCACACAATAATGCATTCGTCAGCAGAAACCATCCTGTCATACTCTTTTTTCCATATTTTTTATTCTTCCAGAAATCCCACAGCTTTCTCATTTTACATCTTCCTTTCCAAATTCCTTACCTTTAACAGAATCTTAACAAAGGTATGTAAAATCCAAAGGATCTGCCATGTAAAATCTATGTAAGAATTTTAAATCACCTGATGCTTCAGCCACTTTCTGCTATGAAATCTCCACGAAAAAATAATCCCACGGAGTGTCCAGTCTGAAAACATTCCGATCCACACGCCCATCGCTCCGACACCAACTACCCGGATCATAAATACGCTGAGGCAAAAACGGCACAGCCACATCGTCGTGCAAGATGTGAGCATTGAAAATTTCACATCCCCGGCTGCGCGCATACCATAGCCCGGGATAAATGCCATAATCCATACCAATGGCTTTACAATCGTGATCCACATCGTCATATGGATACACATATCCGCACTTTCTTTTTCCATACCACCAAGGATCGTGATCGGTTTTGTCAGTACAAATACACTCAGACAGCTGATGATCAGAATCACTTCCGCAATCATACAAAGCTTTTTGATATAGTAAACCGCTTCATCTTTTCTGCCAGCCCCAATACACTGTCCAACAATCGTCATCAACCCAACGCCAACTCCGATTGCTGCAATTCCATTCAGATTTTCCAGAATACTCGTCATTGCCTGTGCCGCGATTGCCACTGTGCCGAGCGTTGATACGGAGGACTGAATTGCAAGCTTTCCAAGCTGGAACATACTGTTCTCTACCCCTGACGGGATACCGATACTTAGAATTCTCCGGATCATCCGGAAGTCTGGACGGATTTTCAGATAATCACGCACCACGATCGGCTGCCTGTCCTGACGCAGCTGGGCCAGAACTACAACTGCACAGAAAACACGTGAAATCAGAGTTGCAAGTGCTGCCCCTGCAACACCCATATGAAATCCCCAGATCAGCATTGCATTTCCTGCAATGTTCATCACATTGGATATCATGGAAATGAGCATCGGACCTTTCGTATTATCCTGTGCCCTGAAAATCGATGCTGCCGAATCATAAGCTGCGATAAACGGAAAGGACAGTGCCGTGTAAAAGAAATAAATTTCCGACGCACGCATGACCTCCGCCTCCACTGATCCAAAGATCAGACGCAGCATCGGCTTTTGGAAAACAAGACAAATCAGGCTGATCACAACCGAAATTGCCGTAATAATAAACAGCACCTGCCTTGCGGATTCATTTGCCCGCTTCACATTCTTCTGTCCGATATACTGTGCACAGACGATCGCGCCTCCTGCCGCCAGCGCAGAAAACGCCTGGATCACCAGCACATTGATCGAATCCACCAGCGATACTGCTGAAATCGCCGCAGATCCCACATTGCTTACCATCATTGTGTCCGCTGTTCCCATGATGGAGTTCAGAAGCTGTTCCAGAACGACCGGTATTAGAAGATTTGCAATCATTTTATTTGTGAACATATGCTTTTGTTCCATTTTCTTTTAACTCCCTTTTTCCTCTGCTTCTCTCTTACTTCATTCCTGATTTCAAATAATTTCAAAAAAATCCCTTTGCTATTATGGTCTTCTTAAACCCAGAATGCAAGTATTTTTTGCCCTGATGCGTTTAACAGACGGCTTTCTTTCTATCTCACATAGTTTTCAAACCCAAATGAGACAGAAACCGTTTTTTTCATACATACTTTCTACCTATCAGCACATACTTATCTTATCCTGCCGGCAGTTTTTAAGATTTTCACTTTTTTCTGCCTGTGTCATATCAGATAAGGAGGTCCCCATGAAAAAAGAAAAACATTCTGATATTTCATCCCGCAAAAAATCCAATCAGAAGATCATCGATTCCTACGATTATCTGTCTAATGCAGCATCTGCGCAGGACTGCACCGGTCTGATCCCTGTCGGTCCCACAAACAGAGCTGAGCTGGAATCCTACGAAGAAGTCTATCATTATCGACCGCTGAAAATTGATCCGGAGAAATGTGAGTGATTTCTATCAACCAAATAAGGAACGGTTTCGCTCTTTTTGTCCGAAACCGTTCCTTATATTTACGCTGGTAACTACTACTATAACATGAAAAAGCATAGAACATCCTTTGTCTCATTTTCTCCAAAAATCATCCCGGTAAATTTCTGGTATCCTGCCTTTTTCGCCATCTCCAAAGAAACCCGCAGGCGCTCAATTTCCCGGCTGCGCAGCTTTTCAAAATGTTCGATCGTATCTTTTCCTTCATAGCAATAGCCCTTTGTTCCAACCAGGGCATATTCGCCATAAAAATAAAAATTATTCTGGAAAAATTCCAGACGTTCGGAAAACATTTCCTTCATTTGCACCAAGATAAACGGTAATCTTCATCTTCTATTCCTCATCAAAATCTACTTCAAATACGCCTTCCGGTGTCTTCATGGTCAGGATTCCAAGATTAAAATCATCATCCTGAATCGTGATATGATATTCAAACACGACATCATCATCAAATTTGGAAAGTAAAATATATTCTCCATTTTCCTTTCCTTCAATCTGATCACAGATATCATCGTATACATCCTCTCCGGAAATCAGTCTCGGATATCCGGATGATTTGATTTTCTTTTCAATTGCTTCATATAATTCGTTCATGCTTTCTCTCTCTTTCTTTTTTTCATTTTATGTTGTTCTTTTTACAAGAATCTGATCTTACATCTCGTCCCGAAATCGCACATTTTAATTTATGCTGATTTCAGCATAACATACCCGCTCTATATTTTCTACTTTGACCAGGTCAGTTCTTCCTTCCCGGTATAATCAAATTTACCATCGTTTTTCTCTTCCAGCGCCTTGATCATATGATAGGTGTATTCATTATACGGCATCGGGATTCCAAGCTCTTTTCCCATCCGAACAAGCGCGCCGGAGAACATATCGATTTCCGTGTGGCATCCGGCATCCAGATCCTGCAAGGTGGAATATCTGGCTGACGGTGGAACCGCACTTCCACGTCCGGACGAGCTTTCGGTCTTGCTCATATCGATTCCTTTTGCCTGTGCGACTGCTTCCAGCTCTCTTTTTAATCCGTCACTGATTGCTTTCATGTGCACGCTGTCACGGTAACATCCAACGCCTGCTCCCAGAATCGCCTGCGGCAGATTACTGCACACATTCAGGCAGAACTTGCACCAGATCTCTTCCTGAATATACTCTGTGGAGCGGAAATGAATCCCGGTATCTGCAAATAACTCTTCCACTGCTTTCACCCGCTCGCTGTCGAACGGTGCGGACGGTTCTCCGAAAATGATTCCAAGTGTGGTCGGTGGATCAAAATGATAACCGTCTTCCTCTTTATGTGAAGCCACTTTGATCAGTGCCGGTAACACATGCTCCATTCCCACTGTTCTGCCAATGATCTCTTCGCTGTCAATACCGTTCATCAGACTCATGATCGCCGTATGCTCGCCTGTTGCTTTTTGTATACTCTCCAAAGCACCTTCCAGTGAACCGTATTTCAAAGCAACCACCATCAGATCCACGTCATGTGCCTCATCCGGAGTCCACACTTCCGGATGGTAAGTCTTGCCATTGATCGCACATCCGTTCTTTTTCAGACGTTCTGCTCTTTCTCCTTCAGCGATCACTCCAAGCCGGATATCTGATTTTTCAGAAAGACCCCAGATCACATAAGAGCCTACTGCTCCCGCACCTAAAACTGCAACTGATTTTATCTTCATCTTCTCTCACCTCGTAAATTTTCTATTTTTCAACCTTTCGGAGTACCCTTGCCGGATTGCCGACGATTCCCGTCTTTTTCAATAAAATTCCAAGAACCATGACAAACGCCAGAGATGCTGCACGTAAAAGTACCGCTGCCATTTTGTTGTCCTCCTGATGTATGTTATTTTCTCTTTATCCCCGCATCGGTGTCCTAACTTCAATCAGATTGCCGTCCAGATCATAAAAACGGATCACTTTCTGTCCCCAGCTGTACGTCATCAGCCTGGTGACATATTTGGTTTCCGGATACAGTTTTTCTAATTTTTCAGTAAATGCTTCAATATTCCGCTCTTCAAAATAAAGTTCACAGGAATTATTCTCCGGGACAACTTCTTTTCCTGTAACATCCTTCCAGACTTTTTCGTCCTGTAAAACAAGTCCTTCTGTCAGAATAACGTTTCCATCATTGTCCAGAATGATATCCAGACCAAACAGATCATGATAGAATTTCTTTGATTTTTCAATGTCTTTTACGACAATCAGGATATTCCTTAATCTCATCTTCTCCTCCACAACCTGATTTTTTTACTCTATCAGTTTTTTCTGATCTTCCTGGTAAAAAATAGGCTTTTCCTATTCAACTCCCTTTCCCAGTGGCGCACCGCCATGGAGGATATCTTCCATCCTATGCACACGACGTTATCCGGATTGCACGGGATTTATTCGACACCTCCAGTGCAAATGGGTTAGCTTTCCTGGAATAGCTACCGCAAATACTTCTGTGTCTTTTCCATTACGTTTTTCAGGATATCAATGTTTTGTAAAATATTTTCTTTTTCCAATGAATGATTGGCATCCTCATACACATAAATCGGAACTGCCTGATTCTTTGAACATGCAATTACTTTTTTTACATCGCTCCACGGATCCGCAGTTCCAATAAATGCAATTGCATCATCATGTTCAAACATAAAAGTCTGTTCAAGCGGGGTATACAAAATCTGGCAGCATTTTATCTTATATTTCTCAGCATAAGCGGATGCAATAATGGTTCCTACGCTTTTGGAAATAAATAAAACTTCACTGTACTCGTCAAATGCGATTTCTTCAAGCTTCTTTTCTGCCTGCGCATACAAGCACTCAAATGCCTCTTGCATTTTCTTTTTATCGCCGCGTATATTTTTGCCATTATAGGAATACTCCTGCATGACTATCTTTTCATATCCATATTCCTGAACCAGTTTTCTTGCATAGTACAAAAGTGGCTTATCACAATGATAACCAATGCCTGGGAAAAATACTGCTATTTTCATGGCATCCTCCTGATTTATCTTTTATTTCCATATTTATCAAAATTTTTCCTGAGTGCAATCTCCGTCGGTATGATCGAACCCACCAGTGGAATCATCTGAAATACACACAGAATTCCACCGACATTTCCTATGGCATCATTAGACTTTCCCATAACCAGAAGTAACACAATTAAAGATACCACCAAAAGAATAAGTCCACAGATATACCAGATCTTTCCGCAATAATGATGTGCAAATACCCAGGTGTCCTGATTCTTCATTGACATTGATGTTCTGTAACCAAACACATAATTGATCTGATCCGGTGCTTTTTTCAAAAACATTTTTCCGAAACCGATCATTGTAAACGGAATCAGTAAATCCATTATAAGCATAAAAATCCAGAATCCCATAACCGCACCTCCATTATTTTATCAGTTTTTCTCAAATACACACACCAAATGTCTTATGTTTCAGTTTACTCTCTTGGGACAAATTAATCAACAAACCGTTTTCGGTTCTTGTGCATTTTGTGGTAAAAAAGAAACTGGAAATTTGTGCAAATGCTGGTGAATTCGGTTCTCTATACAAATCAATTTTTAAGGCAGGACTCGCTCCTTTCGGACTTGCTCTGACTCCTAATATTTCACTGGTGATCATCAACCTGATATTGCAGGGCGTAGGTGATGGAAGTCAGCCACTTATGAGCAAATATTATGGTGAAAAAAGGACAAATGACTTAACCGAAGCGAAACATATGGCTTATACTTTTGCTATTATTTATCTGCCATATTACTCGGATAAATTATATGATAAAATAAGGGACTTTTAGTTGCAGGTTGTTCTGGAGTTTCAAAATCTTCAGCGGAGAACGATTGGCTATCAGATAAAAACACCAATTTCACATTTTTTGCATATCTTAAATGAGAATGTTATACCACCCAGGAGGACTTATGAAAAAAAATTTTATATCCTTACTTTTTGTTTCTGCTATAACTGTCGGCCTTTTATCAGCCTGCAGCTCTGCACCTGCCGATGATAATGCCACGAATCCTAAAGCTGAAACCGTCACTTCCCAAGCCAGTCATGACACCAATTCTTCTCCTGTCTCTGTGACACTGAACGAAGTCGCCCATTCTATCTTCTATGCCCCGCAATACGTTGCGATTGAAAATGGGTATTTTGCGGATGAAGGAATTAATTTGACTCTTGTTACTGGTTTTGGGGTAGTTTAGTTAGTACAAGACAATATTTATTATTTTACCCGTAACTTCTGTCCTACATAGATCACATTCGGATTGCTGATTCCATTCAGCTGCGCAACCTTCTGGTAGGACGTGCCGTATTCAGCTGCAATACCGGAAAGCGTATCTCCAGACTGGACAGTGTAATACTGTGCGGATGAAGCACCTGACTTACCGTTCACGATATTCTGAATCGTATTGTAGTCATATCCGGCAGCTGAAAGACGATTCTTTCTGTCGTTTCCGTTGCCCCACTTACCGGCAAGAACTTCCTGTGCGATCTGCTCATTTGATTTTCTGGCAAACGCAGCGTTGATCTTGTTCTGGACTTCTGTGTAACGACTACCGAGAACAACCTTTCTTGTGTCACCGTTACCATATTTACCAGCTTTCACTTCGTTCACCAGTGTATCTACGGATGCAGAATAGATATGGTCGATGAAGCTCTGCACTTCCGTATACCGTGTTCCGAGGGCGTTCTTGCGGTTGTCACCATCACCGTACTTGCCCTGCATGACTCCAACAACCAGATCGAGCGTGGATCCGCCCGGAGTATTCACTGTCGGTTTCGGTGTTTCTGCCGGTTTGGTTGTGTTTCCTTTTCCGGCATACTTGTTCCATGCGTCCTTGTCGCCGTAGAATTTATCCAGATCGAGATTACCGCCCCATCCATTCAATCTACCACAAGAGCTATACTGCCGGATAACACAAGTATAAGCTCCCTCATTCCACGGCTTATCCTGATAGCCTGTGGCGTTCATGTCTGCGTACTGTGCAATCCAGAGTCCATAGTTTCCGATATTGTTGAATTTATAGGCTACAGACTGCGAACAATACAAAAGAGGTCTTACGCCTGTTTTCTGGTATACATAGTCAAGCCAGCTCTTGCACCATGCAAAATCCGAGCTACCGAATGCCGGGTTGCTCTTCCCCTCCCAGTCAAGACAGAGAATTGCTTCGCCTACACGTTTTCCGATTCTATCAAGGAAGTAATCTGCTTCTTTCTGGTAATCTCCACCATTCGCATAATGGTAGATACCGAGACACTTTCCGGCGTTCTTAGCCTGTGCGTAAGCTCTTGTGAAATCTGGATTCACGTAGCCTGTTCCCTCTGTTGCCTTTACGATCACAAAATCGCACGGGACCACACTGAGGTCAATTCCTGCCTGGTAACTTGCAATATCAATTCCATTCATTGCCATAATGTTTCTCCTTTCAAAAAGAGGGCGACTATTCGCTCTCTGAATCATTATCTACTTTCACCTGATCTTCCACCTGCGATCGGATGTGTTTCACAAGCGGCTGCATAAATGCCGGGATATTCACTCCCATGTCCTGAATATTTTCTAAAATACTGATAATCTCATTGCAGATCAGCCACATTGCCACGACACACGCCACCAGAAATGTAACCGGTGACTTCCAACCAATTGAAGTTGATGCATATAGAAGCATTTCATCTATTATTGCTCCTACAACAACCAGCAGCCACATAGATACCTTTTTGAAAATTCCTCTGATGCTTTTATAGGAATTGATATCCTGTGCTCTGTATTTGCTTGCCATAAGTCCGGTAGCATAATCAATCAGATTACATGCCACCAGCAGGATCACCGGCACTGCAAGCACTCCAAGAAGCGCCGACAGGAAAGCAAATACTGCCGTAAAAATTGCTTTGATATAGTTTGCCTGTTCCACTTTCATATTCCTCATTCTTTCTTTATGATTTTACCGGCTTTGCTGTTCCGGTATAAGATATCGGATAATCGTATGGATAGTCATACGGATAATCAACCGTTTCCTGGATCTGTACAGAAATCGTAAATTTTTCCCCGGTCGCAACCGTATTTTTACTTAATTTCACATCTGTAATTTTAAGCATTAAACCACCTCTACTTCTATCCTTGCCTTCCTGATCGAATCCGCAACCGCATACGTTACTTCCAGTACGTGTGTTCCTTTTTCTTTCGGAGCAATCTTGCAGTCAAGATAATGATCATTGATATCACACTCTCCTTGCACCACGATGTCTGTGTAACGTGCCAGCTCATAAGATGCTGTCAGAATCGTAAATGGCTCATCGTTAGGACTTCGCACCAATAGCTTAACGTGCTTGTCTTCGCCCAGGATAAATTTAATTTTGTTCACAACAACACCCCCTTCCATGTATCGGATAAATTACCTCCACAAAGAGCGGATCTGGCTCTGCGATAACTTGATACTGCTCCGGAACTGCCTCTACAGCATAGTCTTTCGGAATAACTGTAACCTTACAGTCTTCCGGAACAATTTCCACCATATAATCAAGTGGAACAAGTCTTACGCATAGAGTAGCCGGATCAACAATCAACAGCATCTTCGTGCAGTATGCAATATTGCCTGCATCATTTTCTGCCGTCAGCTCCACCACATACATTCCATCTAAATCATAAGGGACCGTGGCATTCCACCGGTCCCCTTCAGCTCTTTCAAATATTACTTCTTTTCCGTCTATCTTACCGCTTACCTTTACTATCATAGGCTCACCGCCTAGTCTGTAATTTCAACAGCGATAATGAATGTCTTTCCACAGTCTACTGGGTTCGGAGTAAGAGTGATTGACTTAATCACCGGAGCTGACGTATCGACAGTAACCTTACGTGTGACTGTAGTAGTCTTTCCGGCTTTGTCTTTCGCCACGATCGTGATGGTATTTGCACCCTCAACAAGAGTCACTTCTTTCGTAAATGTTCCATCCGTTCCAACTGTTACGGTTGCTCCATTTACCGTTACCGTCACTGGCTTAGATGTAACATCATCCGTTTTACCGGTTATCGTCACTGTCTTCTTATTGGTTACAAGGTCATTTGATGGAGCCGTGATCTGCAGTGTCGGAGGCACTGTATCAACTGTAAATGTTGCTGTCTTAGCTGCAGCTGCATTACCATCGTTGTCGGATGCCTTGACCGAAATCGTATGCGATCCATCTTTTAACGTCGGTGATGTGCATGTGCACTTATATCCACCGTCAATAGCAGTCTTTGTTACCGTCGATACGGCTGTACCATCAACTGTGACTGCGATTGTTCCTGCATTAACCCCTGAATCCGCATCTTTTACCTGGAATTCGATTGTCGGAGTTGTATTTGTGATATACGCTCCTGCAGACGGTGCCGTGATCGTAATAGTCGGTGCTGTCTTTTCTTTTACGCGAAGTTTAAGTGGTGCGCCGAGAGTAACATGACTCTGATCCACCGTGGTAGTATTGCCGGCCGCATCTGTAGCCTTTACTGTTCCGCCAAGAACATGATCCGGCTGATTGTAACTCGACTTACTTGGAGCTGTAACCGTAGCTTCCCATTTCCCGGAGGTCGAATTATAGGTCAGATTGTATGCCTGACCATTAAATATATATTGAGCTGTTTTTACTGCCATCTACGCTTCACCTCTACTGCTTGTCTTCTGTTACCAGATCTTCTGCTCCGGAATCAATCAGGACCTCTTTTACCTTGTCCTTTAAAAGTCTCGGTACCTGTGAATAAGTTTTCTTTCCTAACATAATCTGCTGTGCCCATAACATTGCCATCATTTCTTTTCCTCCTGAAATTTGTAATAATATGAATAAAAATAAAATGGTTAATACAATTATCGTTTTACTGATATACCGTTTCAGACATTTCCAAAATGCATCCTTCGAGCATTTCATTTTTCTCCTCCGCTTTTTCGACTCTTGACTGCAGGTCTGTATTTTTCTCTTCTGCCTCTTTAAGTCTTGCCTCCAAAGCTGCTATCCGGCTGTCCGGATCTTCTCCTTCCCGGTACATTAACACACCAAGAATGCCGGCCGTGTACTTCACGATTGCATCGAGCTTCGTGTAATTTTCATACACAACGGTATCTGCATCCCGTTCGCTCACAGACATTCTCTTAGTTGTTGTCTGATCAGAGAATAAAGTCTTCAGCTGATCCTCGGATGCTGAAATGGTCTTGATCAGAAGTGCGCCATCCGTCTGCTCAGTGACCTGCTGGATCTGCAGTTCCTGACCATCATTGAATGTGATTTTCATTTTTCTGTTTGCCCCTTTCTTCTTTTTAGAGGGATTCTGAATTAAATAGCAAATTAAAAAATGCAGAGACAACGATGAACAATAATTTAAAAAGTTTATTGTCTGTAAAGCAAGTAACTGTAACAAATAATATAAATGTTGGTGCAGGAAAGGATTTTGAAAAATACATTAAGGCACCTTCTTTAACTGGCTATACGCCCATTGGTGTAGTCGGCTATGATCTGGTTGGGAATTGGGATGTATGGATCAATGTTTCCTCATGCTATTACAATAGTGCAAGCAATTTGATTTACACAAAAGGACATAATTTTGGAACTGGTGCATGTAACGCATTGTTAAATGCATTCGTTTTATACAAAAAGAACTAAATTATTTCCATTTTCCGATTATAAGCATATTGCCTTGTGAATAACACATTCCCTTTTTTACCGAATAAGCTGTAAGTTTATATCCAGTTGTGCTTACTTCATTGACTCCCATCCAGTATAGTTCATTTGTAGTTCCAGGAGATACTATAATCAATGGAGCTTCCTTGAATGTGAATGGAAAATCTACAGCTTTGCTAGAAGCAAAATATAATCCATACCAACTTACACTAACGTCAGTATTCCATGTGTATTTACGCCATACAACTGCATCTCCATTAGAATATTTTATGTAGTTGTATCCGTTCTTTTCTCCTCGTTCTACGATAGAAATCAGTTTATTGTTTATGGCTGCAATACTATCGTTTGATTTTGCCAATTTGCTACTTAGTTCAGAATCCCTCCTTTGACTGGTTGATAAAGTTACATATATAAAAGCGCATAGCAAAAACACCCGACCAATGCCGAGTGTAAATAAATAAGTTTATTTACTTATGCACTTAAATATTTAAAGTGATGATACCGTACACCTTCCTGATTCACTGTACAATATCGCATGGTTGTCTCTGACTTTGCGTGTCCCGCAAATATCATAGCCTCCTGCAGAGGCATTCCGCGGTTCAATGCATTTGTCAGAGCCGTCCTCCGGAATCGATGCGGATGCGCATTTTCTACGCCCGCCTTCTCTCCAATCCGCCGGATGATATCCTCAATTCCTGTTTTCGTCAGCCGGCTATTCGGTTTCTTGCTTCCGACAAATAGCGCCGGATCATTGTCTTTTCTGCTTTCCAGATATTCTTTCAGGTACATGTTGGTTCGTTCATTGATGTACACCGTCCTTTCTTTCGCTCCTTTTCCATATACAATCAGCTCTTTATTCGCATACCGGATATCTTCCCTGTTAATCTCTGAAAGCTCCGATACTCTGACTGCTGTGCTATATAGGAATTCTAGTAACGCTTTATCCCGAAGACTGCTGCATTTACGCAGCATCCGCTCCCGTTCTTCATCAGTATATGGTTTCCGGATCTTCTTTTCTACTTTGATAGATTCCACCAGCACCATCGGATTTCTCCGAATCCGGTCACGATCTCGCAGCCATCCGAAAAAGCTACTATACACCGCCCGGACGTTCTTTAGTGTCTGGTTTGCTACCTTGCGGATCATTTTATAAGCCCGCATGAATCCAGAGATATCTCCTGAATCTATGTTCTTCACCGGCTTATTGATATAGGTCAGTAACCGAACCAGTTCATACCGATATTGCTTCACTGTCTTTGATGCTTTTCCTTCCAGTGCTTTACTCATCAGAAACTCTTCCAGATCCACTTCCCAGCTCCTGTCTACAACCTGCAGGTCCGTTTCCTGGATTACTCTGCATCCGGTAAATGTCATCTGTAACACTTCTTTCAGCTCACGTAGTTGCATTTCATCTAAAACCGGTTGCATTCTTCGCAATACATCCATTATTTTCGCTTCCATACATTGCTCCTTTTTGCTTTCAGTATATCAACTGGCGTACTGAATTAAGTAGCAAATTAGTAAATATAAATTCCAAAATAACAACCACGAATGCGAATTTAGCCAAAACTAACACTGTTTTAGAAAACAGAAAACCAATAATCGTTGATTCAACTGCGCAAGGAACAGTAAATTGGGATACCAATAGCTTTTTGAAAGCTGGCATTACATATGCCTTTATCGTTACAGTTTCCTCCAATATCAGCAGTGAAAGCTATAAACAGGAAATCTCTTGTGCATTAAACAATGTAAATATGGGAAATAACGGAAACTATTACAAATTAGTTTCTACTTTTGCAGGAAAATGTAGCAAAGGCGATAAGCTTCATATTACTTCGTATAAAAATGGAGGCACATGGGCAATGTCATTAAGTTAATTTAAAAATTAAAAAAAGCAGA
>NZ_JAQEUJ010000041.1:12553-14978 GCF_027695515.1 Coprococcus sp. LG101-27 | reverse complement strand
AATTGGCGTTTCAACTGGCTTACTTTTTTCTTTAGTGCCCGATTCTCTTTTAGCACCGCCATGAGCTTACATCTATCATGCTGATCACATTTTGTGTCTTCAGAGTAGTTTTCGCACATCAGACATACTTCTTTTTCAGTCATTATTTACCCTTTTCTGCGCCATGATTCCACGCCTTCCATTCCTTTTTCACTAGTCAACTGCTGCCACTCCCAGTTTGTATAGCTCCTCACAATCCCTTTCTGATTCCTGACCTGCACATGGTGCGGATAGATTCCAAGAATCGTGACCTTTTCCGTGGCAAGTCTGGTTTTACCTCCCTTCTGGGAGATCCTGCGCCTTAACTTTACTTTATCTCCAACTTTCATTTTTTTGTTCCTTTCCGTCTTACCTTGCGCATTTTCTTGCTTACCGAGTATATGAACGTCCGCATATTGCCTGGTTTAGTCGTCTTCCTCTTCATCTTTCTCACCCTCCCGGTTCTCTAAAATGATTCCGTTTGCATTTATATCTCCGTCCGCTTTTACCAGAATGTATTTCTCCCCGTTAATTACTTCTAAGGTAACAAGGTCCGTTCTATCTGCGCTTACCGATACATGTGCATCTGGAAGTCCAATTTCAAATGTTTTCGTGCTCACTGTGTTGTCCGCATCGATTTCAGCCGCGTCGCAGTCTTTTGTTTTTTCTGCTGCCAGTTCCGGATCTATCCCGATGCTTTTTAATACGTTTTCCAGCTCCGTGCCTTTTAATATCCGGT
This sequence comes from Coprococcus sp. LG101-27, assembly GCF_027695515.1. Classification (NCBI taxonomy): domain Bacteria; kingdom Bacillati; phylum Bacillota; class Clostridia; order Lachnospirales; family Lachnospiraceae; genus Coprococcus; species Coprococcus sp. LG101-27. The sequence goes on along the minus strand of NZ_JAQEUJ010000041.1, from coordinate 14,221 downwards.
TGTCGGATTCTGCTTTTATTTCACGGATTCTTCCAAGGTAATGATAAATATCTTTCGCCTGTTCCAGGCTTACTTTTCCGTCTGCTGCATTTAACCCTTCCCTAAAAGCTTCTTTTTGCTCTTTTGGTGTGGATGGCATCCCGCATCGGAGTGTCTGCGTGATCAGGCCTGCGTCCGGTTTATCCGGAACTTTGCTGTAGTACCAGATATGTTCCGGATCTCCGTGGCGGTCTGTAAATGCCGGATATAAAAATCCTTGTGTCGGCATACTTACTACCCAGTCTCTTGTACGTTCCTGAATATCTGCCAGTTCTGGTTTATAAGATAATCCTGCTGCCGATAAGCTTACCGGGCAGATACATCCGATCATGTACTCATAAACCTCTTCACTTTCATCCAGATCCGCTCCGTCCGTGGCAATTCCCGGAATGTCGTAGATTCCGCTGGCAATTAGAATCAAAGAATACCCTTTATTCGATATGCCAATAGACTCTGCAATCTCTTCCAGGAAGATCTGGCGTACATCATTGTCTTCTAATCCTGTTTTTACAATCGTGGCAAGATGCCGCTTTCTTGTTTCCTCCTTAAACTCCAACTGAAATATATTTCTTCCAGGCTTTCCAGATAAGACCTTTTTGAAGATATCCAAGTATTTGAATATTTCCGTCTCTTCGAGGTTTAAAAAGTTTTTGACAAATTCCAACCTGCAGTTCCGGTCATTATCTACGATATATCCGGTTATCCTTGTGATATTGTACCTATCTATTGTTAGAGTTCTTTTGATCTCCAGTAACTCTTTTTTCATGTCGCTCCTTTCTGGCTGCCGCACCGGGCAGCCATGCGCTCTGCGAAATTGTGATATATTAACTTCCTGTGGTGCCTATAAATAATTCTTTCCGGCGTTTTTCATTCTGTGGTAGGTCGTATTCTGTTCGGTCTCGATCTGTGCTTTGACCGCCGGTCCTTTCTTAGTCTCGCATTCTACCAGAGCGATGCACTTTCCGTTTTTTGCGGTTGGTCCCCGGAAGTTTACTTCCGTGAACAGTTCTATCTTCATCTTCCGTCCTCCTTATCCGGATCATTTCATAATGCCGATATGGAAATCCGGTTGCTTTGTTGATTCCTTCAAAATAGGTGTCCTTTACTATGTAGTATCCTTTTTTCGGTCTCGGTTCTTTTTGCCACCGGTACAGAATATCCGTCTCCGGTTCCGGAAGCGGCATATTTCTGGATCTTGAAAAACTCGCTTCTTTGATCTTGTGATCCAGAACACCGTCCTCCACATATTTTTTCTGTGTTTTCTCATTTTTTGTGATGTACTGGGCGAGTTTCCGGAACTCTCCTTTTTCGTATAGCAACTGCTTATTCCGAACCTTCCCATGCTTCCAAGCTGCAGCTATGATCAGATCGGTATCCTGGATTCGGTTCAGAACTACATGAACATGCCAGTTACCAGATGGCGTGCATTCAATATTCCGGAGCCACCGGAGTTCCTCGCCACGTTTCCGGTATTCTTTCTTGCAATATTTATAAAAATCTTCAAAATCTTTTACCGCTTGCTTCATGTCCGCCGGACGTTCTTCTTTCGGATATGTGAGAGTGAAGAAGTAATCATTCACTTTGAAATACATCCGGAGTCTGTGACGTGCTTTCCTTTCCCTGGTCCAT
>NZ_JAQEUJ010000041.1:0-12543 GCF_027695515.1 Coprococcus sp. LG101-27 | reverse complement strand
AGTGCTTAGATTATTCGTGTACCTTTATGGTTGCGGCGCTTGCGATATTTCTTTTCGCAAGCGTTTTTTATTCTTCTTTTAAGTACGAAAAATTCATTTTCAGGAATACCATCAGAGCTTCCGCATCATCCGGTGCTTCAATATCTTCTCCGGCTGCAATTGCAAATACAATATCTCCTAAGATTGGCCATCCGTGCCTGTCTGCATCATAAAAATAGCTTCCAAGGCGGTTGACTTCTTTCTGCTTCATTATTCCATCCTCATCCACTAACATGATCACAGGCATCTTAAATGTCTCATATAAGGTTTTCGTGCTTACGATTTCAAAATGCCCGCCTACTGCTTTCTGTAGATCACGGAAATCATCAAAGTTTATATCAATTACTGATATAATGTTATCCGGTGTTACTTTTACTGTTTTCACTGCTTGTCCTCCTTTATCCTTGCACTTTTATTGTTTTTATTCCTTTATCATCCAGGCAATCTGCGAAATTCTTTAGATATGCGATTGCCATCCGTTTATGGTAATCCGCAGTCTTGTCTACTCTTTCCAGAGATTCAAGTGTTTCGATCATCTTGTCGATCTCGCCTACTCTGATGCTCTTACGCTGCTTCTCTTCTGGCATGCTCCCTCGCCTCCCTTATCTTTCTTTTCCTGTGCCGATATTCCAACATCCGGAAGTATTCCAGCGCATACGCTCCAGCCGCAAACACTGCAAGTCCAAGAGCTTCATACAGGTAAAACAACTCCTGTTGTTCTACCGAGCACCCACCAACCATGCACATAAATCCAAATACAATCGCTGTTTTGCTTAATATCTTTGCAATCTTATAAAACATCTCTCATCCCTCCTTTGCTTGTCCAACTGGTACCGCTTACGCGGTTTTCTCAATGGTATATGTAATTTTCACTTTTTCCTGTTCTTCCAATAAAGAAATCATCACCTGTATGATTTTTTCGATATCGGGTTTCATGCTTACCACCTACTTTCTATTGAAGTTTATGCGGTGCTGGTTGTACTTGTTGATTTGTCCTACTACTGTCTGGTATAATTTCCGTATCAAATTATGAAAGGATAATCATCATGCTTTCGTTTGTATCAAATATCGATTTAGAAAAAATTATAAATATTTTATTAGAGCCATCTGTCACTCTTACTCTTGGCATCTTTACATTACTAATTAGTCGAAACTCTAATTTATCTACTTTAGCTCGTGAAAGACTAGATAAGGTATACCATCCACTCTTTTTAGAAATCGAACCTTTTTTATACAAAAAAGTATCTCTTAACGACATAAATGCTTTTCTTTCTAAATACTATGAATTAGAAAACTCACATTCTCTTCTTATTGATCCTGTTTTACGTCAAGAGATTCGCTGGCTTGAAAAACCATCTGCTCTGCAAGAGGATAAATATGGCTATAATCAATGGTTCCGAATTTGCGATCAGATCTCCAAAACATATGACAAATTATGTAAACAAGCTCATCTCCCTGTTCGCAGTATTTCTTATCGGATTAACTACAGGCAATATCGTTCAAAAATTCGTATGATATTCGCTCTTATATGGATTGAACTACCAGCAATTGCATTTTTTAGCCTATTACTCGGTTTCGCATCTCCACGTCTTTTAGCTGTTACATATGCATTGTTCTTTTTATTTTTGATGAAGACATTTTTGGATAACTTGTAATACAACGATTGCGCAAAGGAATATAATAGCTACTCTTTCTCTGGGATATCTGTTTATCAGGTATCCCATTATCAAAGCAATTCCAACAATATACAGGACAACCACTATTCCCATTTCCTCACCTCATTTTCTCTTCATCTTTCTCAACAATTATTCTTATCGGCAATTCATTTGATACAAGGCACGTTCCCACAACGCTGATGCTCAATAAACCAAGCCCCATCAATATCCGCATCAACATAATGCTTATGTCTGTTGGAAAATAACGTTCGCCAACAGTCACAAGAAGTAATGGCACAAAAACCAGTATCCAACCAATTATTTTTCTTAGTTTCACATTCTCACCTCTCTCCCTCTATCTTTTTTATCAAATTTAATTTGATTATTAGGGTAAAAAAATATACTCCAATGGCATATTGTAAAGCTTACTAAGTTCTCTGCTTTGTGAAATTGTAGGCTCTGACTTACCTTTTTCCCAATTTACCACTGTATTTTTCGAGACATGCATCTCCTTTGCTACATCTTCTTGAGTCATTTCAGCATTTACTCTAGCCGCCGCAAGGGAAATTTTTAACTTATTCAATTTATTCACCTCCCACAAATCTTATTTTTCCTCGTTACGCTTATACTATAAGTCAAATTTAATTTGATGTCAACACTAAAATACAATTTTTTTTGATTTTTAGTTGATTTTAGTCAAATTATATTGTAGTATGTGATTATGAAAGAGGTGACAAAATATGACTGATATAGAACAGAAAAAAATTTTTTCTAAGAACTTAAACTTTTATTTGTCCAAAGCAAATAAAACCCAAAAAGAAGTCGCTGATGCGATATCTGTTTCTCCACAAACATTTAATACATGGTGTCAAGGTATAGCTTTGCCAAGAATGGGAAAAGTTCAACGACTTGCCGATTATTTCCATATTGAAAAATCTTTTTTAATAGACGAACATACCGAGCAACCTTTTCCTAAATCTAATATAATAAAAGTTCTTGGACGCGTTGCCGCCGGCATTCCACTAGAAGCCATTACGGATATTGTAGATGAAGAAGAAATCCCTGAAGAATTAGCAAAAACAGGTGAGTTTTTTGGATTAAAAATTAGTGGTGACTCAATGGAACCAGATATTCATAACGGAGACACAGTAATTGTTAGAAAACAAGATGATGCCGAGTCTGACGAAATCGTTATTGCTCTTATCAACGGAAACGATGGCGTATGTAAAAGGCTAAAGAAATATGCAGATAGTATTGCTCTTATTTCGCTAAATCCTAATTACGAACCTATGTATTTCAGCCAAAAAGAAATCAGCGAGAAGCCTGTTAAAATTATCGGGAAAGTTGTAGAACTACGGCGAAAATTTTAAGCGGATACAAACACACATTCATGTATTTATTTTTAACGCAGATTGGAGGATTTTATGAATAAAACAGTTAGAATTATTGTAACTATTTTGGGTGGATGGTTTGGTCTTCATAAATTTATTGATAAAAAAATTGGAATGGGGATTCTTTACCTTTTCACATTTGGTTTATTCGGAATTGGATGGATTTACGATATATTTAAAGCTTTTTCTTCTTCACCTTCATCGTTCCAGTTAAAGCAGTATATCGCGCCTTCTGTTCCTGGAATATTACATATTAATGATAATTCTTATAACTTAGCGTACAATTATAATCAGGTTAACCTCTACACTAAAGAACCTTTTTATTTCGATATTCCATTCGGTTCTTCGCTTGGTATTCAGCCGGAACCAACAAACAAATACGATAGCCGTGCAATTTTTTTCACTTGGAAAAATACAAATATCGGTTATATCCATAAAGGTCAATTGCAGGACATGATACACGATTATCTTTCTCCGAACCGTTATGTAATAGCAACATACGAATCCATAGATTGCGGAAATGTAATGATCACTCTGTCATTTTATAAAAAAAAGTAATAAGTACGGAATCTGTAAACAGGTAGATAATTATGTGGTGTATTTTATACCACAGTTGTCTGTGATGAAATTGGTATAACCGCATATGCGATTATATAGAAACACTTTTTATGAGGAGGTTCAACTTGAATATTGATGAATACATAGATCAACGACTGGATGCACAGATAAAATGGTATAGTGAAAAATCCTCTCACGCTCAAAAAATGTACAAACGTTCTCAAATTATAGAAATAGTCCTTGCTTCTAGTATTCCTCTTCTTTCAGGATATACATCAAATCGGATTTATATTTCTATAATAATTGGTGTGTTTGGAGCTATAATAGCCATTATCGAGTCATTATCCAAACTATACAAATGGCATGAAAATTGGATTCAATATCGCACAACTAGCGAATTATTGAAATACCATAAACATCTATACTTAACCCAGTCGCCACCTTACACCACTGGCGATGCTACTATAGAGAATATTTTTATAAAAAACATCGAAGATATTATTTCTTCCGAGAATAACCAATGGAAAGCGAATGCTGCATCTGATTCTTCAAAGAAATCTTCTAATTAACTGGCTCATATGTTTTTTCAAAAACATCTGGCTTACAAGGATACTGTTCTCCTCTAATGCCAGTGATAATCCAATCGCCTGGAGCGGCTCTCAAAGGGCCTTCAAGTGTTTGAATGATCATCTCTTCGTCAGTTTGATATGCTTCAATTACTATTGGTTTTTTTCTAAATTTCAAACTATTCACCTCGTTTCAGAAAGGAGTTAATTATGCCAAACTTATATAACTATCGTTTATTTATTAGCCACGCATGGAAATATGGACCAGACTACATTCGTTTAGTAAATCTTCTCGATAATGCATCATATTTTTCATACCATAATTATTCTGCACCTAGAGAAAAACCTCTTTTTCCTTCTGGTACACCTTACACATCTACAGATATTGCAAATAAAATAACCGATAAGATTCGTCCAGCCCAAATTACTTTAGTTATATCTGGAATGTATGCTGCTTATAGTGATTGGATGAAATATGAAATAGACGAATCCAAAAGAATGGGAATGCCTATTTTAGGAATTGTTCCTTACGGTCAAGAACGGATTCCTCTCTATGTTCAGCAGAACGCAACTGAAATTTTGCGTTGGAACACTGCCTCCATCGTATCGGCTATAAGACGTTATGTTTAAGCCATTTTCATTATACCAATATTTTTTTGCTGTTTCAATGCATGCGCAATTTACTTTGTATAGCAAAAAACATCCTTGTTTCAATAGGCAATAATATTTTTATATTTCTTTTTTCAGAAAGGACGTGATCACATGCCATTACCAAAACCAAACACCTACACAGTTGAAGATATCTATCTTCTCCCAGATGGACAACGCGCCGAGCTGATTGATGGTCAGATCTACAATATGGCTCCACCAAGTCCATTGCATCAGAAACTTGTAATGGAATTATCTGCAACCATCAGAAACTACATTAAATCAAATAGTGGTTCCTGTGAGGTTTATCCTGCTCCATTTGCTGTTTTTCTTAATCAGGATAATTATAATTATGTTGAGCCGGATATCTCCATAATATGTGATCCAAACAAAATGAACGACAGAGGATGCAACGGCGCTCCTGATTTCATCATTGAAATTGTATCGCCAAGCAGCCAGCGCATGGATTACCTTACAAAATTATTTAAGTACCGTACAGCCGGTGTCCGCGAATACTGGATTGTCAATCCAATGACACGGATCGTCCAAGTCTACTGTTTTGGTGAGCCAGAAGATTCTACGCAATATTCTTTTGATGAAGAAATCAGTGTTGGAATCTACAGCGATTTAAAAATCTGCATTGCAGATTTACTGAAATAAAAAAGAAAACCGCTCCTGCGCCAACAGGAACGGTCGAGCGATGAAACATACGCCAATATGTTTCTCTATTAAGTACTCCGAAGAGATACCCAAATGCAATAATATTGTATCATTTCCGGAGCAGCCACGCAAGAGAACAAAAGTTCTCAGGCTGTTATTTTTATACTCATTTTTACGTATATTGAAGAGAAAGGTGATATAATATGCCAAGTAAAATTGAACGCTGCGCCATTTACATCCGTGTGTCCACCGCTGAACAGATGATGCACGGTAAATCCCTGGAAGCGCAAAAGCAATACCTGACCAATTACGCCAAAGAACATAATATGACCGTTGCTGGAGTTTATGCTGACGAGGGTAAAACTGCCCGTAAAGAATTAAAAAAGCGAAAAGCCATCCATGCCCTGCTTGAGGACGTAAAAGCCGGAAAAATTGATGTGATCATCTTCTGGCGGATTGACAGATGGTTCCGTAATCTGTCTGACTTTTATAAGGTCCAGGAAGTCCTTGACGATAATAACGTCCGATGGATCAGCACCAGTGAACCCGGAATCAATATGGAAACCAGAGATGGTCGGCTTCAGCTGAATGTAGTCCTGTCTATTGGCCAGAATGAAGTGGATACCACCAGCGAACGTATCAAATTCGTAAACGAAGCATCTATCCGACAGGGAAAACTGATCTTCGGTGATGTGAATATGGGGTACGGCTACAAATCTGGAATCATTGATGGTGTAAAACGTATGGTAAAAGATCCAGATCGAGAAGACACTGTAAATGCCTTTTATCGTTTTTTCTTTAAGCACCATGCCAAAGGGCTTTCCATGCGCTATATTCAGGAAAATTATGATCCGGATTTTACATGGGCGAATATGCGAACACTGCTGTCGAGTGAATTTTACAAAGGAACCTATCGCGGGATTCCATACTGTCCTGCTTACCTGACAGAATCCGAATGGAACAATCTGCAGGAAATACAGAACGCAAATGTTAAGCGTGCTCCTTCTGGCCGGATTTATCTTTTCAGTAGCATGATAAATTGTCCGATCTGTGGACGCAGGCTTAGCGCAAGAGGCGGTTCGTCCATTATCAACAGGAAAACCGGTGCCAAAAAAGTATACTGCTATTACCGATGCAATAAAGCTTTTATTGATCACAAATGTACATACAAGCACATGGTAAGTCAAAATCTCATAGAACAATACCTGATTGATCATCTGGAATATGAATACAATAAATTCAAAATAAAATGTGAAAAAATTGAAAAGGAACAAGAGAAAAAGAAGAAAGTTCAGACTCCGGAAAAGCTCCAGAAAGAATTGGAACGATTAAATCTTCTCTTCCAGAAAGGAAGAATCGAATGGGATTATTACAGCAAAGAATATGATCGGATTGAAAACGAACTGAATGAATTGTTAAATGCTGCTCCGGAATTAGAACCTGATTATGCTTATCTGGAAGAGCTGCTGAATACAGACTTTAGAACAATGTACTACAATTTAACACAAGAAAACCGCAGAGCCTTCTGGCATTCTATTATCCGGGAGATTCACCTGAATACTGATCATACCATCGACTCTGTTGATTTCTTATAGCGTCTTGTACTAACTGGTTAACTCCGTTTGGGGCGGATAAAGTTATGACCGCCGTCCTCTCCGGTGAGGCAGATATTGGCTTTATGGGAAGTGAATCTTCGATTTATACTTACCAGGAGGGTGCAAATGATGTCATCAAAAACTTCGCGCAGCTTACGCAGCGCGCCGGAAACTTTCTGGTCGCACGTGAAGAAATGCCGGATTTTTCATGGGATGATCTGAAAGGAAAAGACGTTCTTGGCGGAAGAAAAGGTGGCATGCCGGAAATGGTCTTTGAATACATTTTGAAAAAAAACGGAATTAATCCACAGAAGGATCTTTCTATCAACCAGAGTATTGATTTCGGTTCAACCGCTGCTGCATTTTCCGGTGGGCAGGCAGACTATACCATCGAATTTGAACCGAGCGCTACTGCCCTTGAAGCGGAAAATTCCGGTTATGTCGTTGCTTCTCTCGGCGTTGATTCCGGCTATGTCCCATACACCGCCTATAGTGCCAAAACAAGTTATCTGAATGCTAATCCGAACATCATCCAGAAATTCACCAATGCCCTGCAAAAAGGAATGGATTTCGTTCAGTCCCATACTCCGGAAGAGATTGCAAAAGTCATTGCACCACAGTTCAAGGAAACCGATCTAGCTACAATTACAACCATTGTCAGCCGTTACTACGAACAAGACACCTGGAAATCGGATCTGATCTTCAACGAAGAAAGCTTCAATCTGCTGCAGGATATTCTGGAAAACTCCGGTGAGCTGAAAGAGCGTGTTCCTTATGAAGAACTAGTTACGACTACCTTTGCGGAGAAGGCCGCCCACTAAATAAAAGCGCAGACGCTTCATTTTAAGCCAGCGTCTGCGCTCTATTCTTACATTTTAAAATTTATCCTTCTGAAACTCTTACCGGATATATCCCTCCTGATAAGCCTTTTGCTTATTGAATGTGTACATCTCCGCAAAGGATGCCTGTACATACGGATTTACATAAAAAATTGCAAGAAGTCCACAGGTAACCGCACTCAGCAGATACCATCCAAGGAATGACAGATCCATGATAAATGCTTCCATTTTTTCTCCATCCATCATCTGTTTACTGATCTGGAATGCTTCTTTGTAATCCATTGCCGGATTCTCAGCAATAATATATGGTACCATCAGATATTCATAATGCTTAACGATTCCAGGTACCACCAAAAGCAGACTCCAAAGTGCAGTAAATAAATCTCTTAAAAACATGGTAAGAACAATATTAACATAATGTCCGGAACGGAAACCGTCAAGCAATGTTCCGATTCCCGGCTGTGCAGTCTGGTTCAGGATAAAGAACCGGTATCCACCCATTTTCAGGAGATTACCTACAAATACTTTTGCCACAAGGACAATCAGTATTACTACCGTTGCGATTCCTGCAAGCAATCCGGTAATCATTCCCACATTAAATAAATTTCCACTATATATATCTGAATTCTCACTTACCCGTCTTGCACTGGATTCGCCAGAGACTGTACCAAAGATTCCCATCAGAAGCGCAACTACAACGGCTGACACATAATTCTTCTTAAATGCCATATTTCCTCTCATTTTAAGTTCTGCTCTATTCCACATCATATACCTCTCCTCCTTCGAATACATTGATATGATTCTCACTACCTATACTTTATCATCTGTAAATCTGTCAATCACTTTACTGATTTTCTATCTGCTCAGCAAGATCATTCAAGTACACCCATCTGTCCATCTTTTCTTCCAGTGTTGTCTCTGTTTCTTCTTTCTCTTTCATAAGTTCGGACAACTTCACGGAATTGGTGGCATTCTTAACCATCTCCCGATCCAGCTTTTCGATCTTCTCTTCCAGCTTTGCAATATCCTCATCGATCGTCTCGTATTCCCGCTGTTCTTTATAAGAAAATTTCAGCTTTTTCTCCCGCTGCTTCCAAGTCTTTTTGCTGTCAGACTCACCGGTCTGTGCAGAAGCTGCATCTGACATATTTTCTGCAATTGTCTGTCCGTCTTTCGGTTTTTCAAGCTCCACACGGATCAGATAATCGGAGTATCCACCTTCCGACTGGCGGATTTTTCCACCTCCATTAAATGCAAAAATACGACTGACAGTACGATCTAGGAAGTACCGGTCATGGGATACAATCAGAATAATACCATCAAAATGATCCAGATAATCCTCCAGGATTGTCAGCGTCTGGATATCCAGATCATTGGTTGGCTCATCCAGGATCAGTACATTTGGTGCTTCCATCAAAACACGTAGTAGATAAAGTCTCCGTTTCTCGCCTCCGGATAACTTTTCGATCCTCGACCACTGCATTGCCCCGTCAAAAAGAAATCGTTCCAGCATCTGGGACGCGGTAATCTTCCCGTCAGAAGTTGCAATGTACTCACCTGCTTCTTTTACATAATCAATGACACGCTTGGATTCGTCCATATATTCATTCTCTTGCGAGAAATAGCCAATCTTGATTGTTTGTCCAATTTCAACAGTTCCGACATCCGGTTTTATGATCCCGTTGATAATCTTGAGCAGCGTCGATTTTCCACATCCATTATGTCCAATAATTCCGATTCGGTCTTTCTTCAGAAAAATATAAGAGAAATCTTCGATCAGCTTCTTTTCTCCATAAGATTTGCAGATTCCGGAAAGTTCGATTGTTTTATTCCCTATACGGGAAGCCACAGAATCCAGCATTACTCGCTTTTCTTCCTGAATATCTTTCATTTCCTGCATAGCATGAATCCGGTCAATATGCGCTTTCTGTTTGGTACTTCTCGCCCTTGCGCCGCGGTGCAGCCATTCCAGCTCCGTGCGCAAAAGGCTTTTTCTCTTACGTTCTGTGGCAAGCTCCATGTTCTGACGCTCGGCTTTCAGACGCACAAACTCGGAATAATTGCCTGGATAGTTATATAATTTCCCATGATCAACTTCCACGATACGATTTACCACACGGTCCAGGAAATAACGGTCATGCGTAACCATCAGGATCGCTCCCCGGAACTGGATCAGATATTCTTCCAGCCATTCGGACATCTCATTGTCCAAATGGTTCGTCGGTTCGTCAAGGACCAGAATGTCTGCCGGTGTTAAAAGTGCCCGGACAAGTGCCACCCTTTTCTTCTGTCCGCCGGACATATGCTCAATCTTTTCAGCATAATCGGTAAATCCAAGCTGGTTCAGCATAGACTTTGCTTCTGCCTCGATCGTCCAGCGGTTCAGCTCATCATAATTTCCTTCTGTTGCCGCGCGAAGAATTGTTGTTCCTGCTTCAAATACCGGCGTCTGCGGAAGATAGCAGATCTTCACCTGATTCCCCATGCTGATCGTTCCGGCATCACTTTCTTCGATTCCGGCAACGATTTTCAGCAAAGTGGATTTACCCATTCCGTTGACTCCGATCACACCGATTTTTTCATTTTTATTGATTCCAAATCCCACATCATCCAGAAGCACACGATCCGTATAGGCTTTGGATACATGTTCCATTGTCAGTAAATTCATATATTTTCCCCTGTGATTCTCTGTTTTGTCTTTTTCCATTATAGCAATTTGTACGGGTGCTAGTCAATCCAAAGTATCTCACCCGGCACCGATTCTGACACGCAAAAAGCACAGAATCCTATCCGTTACCGGACAGTCCCTGTGCTTTCACATATCCCCATATTCTTTTTATCTTATGATGTGAGTGTCAAAAATAAATTTTGCCGCTCACTGGTGTAATCAGATTGCTCCATTGCTAAGCAAGCTTGCATCGGCTTTCTGACCTTTTTGACCCTGGTATCATCATCTTATAAGAAAATATATTTCAGGATAAACAGTATCACCAGTACATACATCAGTACACTGATCTTCTTTTCTTTTGCTTTTCCTGTAAGTACGTTGATTACTACATAAGAAATCACTCCCATGGAAATACCTTCTGAAATACTGTAGCAGAATGGCATTGCCGCGATACAGATAAAGCACGGAATTCCTTCGCTGTAATCACTGAAGTTAATTCCTGCCACATTGCTCAGCATATAGAAGCCGACGATGATCAGTGCCGGAGCTGTCGCAAAGGACGGAATTGCAAGAAAGATTGGTGATAAGAAAAGGGAAATTCCAAACAGGATCGCTGTTGTCAGGGATGTTAAACCTGTACGTCCTCCTTCTGTTACACCAGAAGCACTCTCTACGAATGTTGTTGTTGTAGAAGTTCCGAGTACTGCTCCAACTGTAGTTGCAACTGCATCTGCCATCAGTGCCCCTTTAATTCTCGGAAGCTTTCCGTCTTTGTCAAGCATGCCTGCCTTTGTAGATACACCGATCAGAGTTCCGAGTGTATCAAAAAGATCTACGAAAAGGAATGCAAATACTACAACAACGAATTCCAGTGAAAATACATTCTTAAAATCAAGCTTTCCAAATACCGGTGCAAGGCTTGGAATTGCAAGTCCGGAACTGAAATCCGGAAGCAGACTGTAGAATCCGATCTCCGGATTCGGTACATAAAGACCTGCTATCTGGCAGATGATTCCAAGTATCCATGTGATCAAAATACCCCAAAGGATATTTCCTTTGATGTTCTTAATCACCATGATTGCTGTGATCAGCACACCTATGATTGCAAGAAGTACAGTAATTCCAACGTTATTGAAGCTTGCTTCCACTCCATTTGCCTGATTATATGCATCTACGGAGAAGAGCTGTACCAGAGTAGATCCTCCAACAACGATATTGGCATTCTGAAGTCCAAGAAATGCAATAAATAATCCGATACCAACGCTGACTGCTGTCTTAAGACAGGTTGGAATTGCATTGAAGATTGCTTCTCTGACATTCGTCAGGGAAAGAATAATGAAAATAATACCCTCTGCAAATACTGCAGTCAGTGCAGTCTGCCATGAGTAGCCCATACCAATTACTACAGTATAAGCAAAGTAAGCATTCAGTCCCATACCAGGTGCAAGTGCAAATGGATAATTTGCAAATGCTGCCATACACAGCGTACCGATCAGTGATGCAAGTGCTGTTGCAGTAAAGACTGCCCCCTGATCCATACCCGCTGCGGAAAGAATGCTTGGATTTACTGCCAGGATATACGCCATCGTCATAAATGTCGTAATACCTGCAAGAATCTCAGTTTTGACGTCGGTGTGATTTTCTTTAAGCTTAAACACCTTTTCCAACATATTGTTTTCCTCCTGCTGTTTGTCTTGGATATTCCCTCTCTCTCCTTAAAATATCCTCGTACTATTTTCTTGTAGCAGAGAATATTTTAGCAAAAAAAAGAGAGAAAGTAAACACATTACTTTCTCTCTGATTTCTAACTCTTATTCGCTATTACTGTTCATAGTAGCTGTATACCGCAACTATTTGCTCTCTCTGATCTTCTTTCTGAGCGGAAGTACCATTGCAGGGGATACGGATAATTCGTCTAATCCCA
>NZ_JAQEUJ010000040.1:2271-17145 GCF_027695515.1 Coprococcus sp. LG101-27 | reverse complement strand
TAAGAATCTAATTATTTTTCCTTAACTTAATGACATTGGGCACATGGGCTCTTTTTGCGACAAGAGCTATTTTTATACCAGTTAGCTAAAATAAGCCGTTGCTGCAATCATTACAAATGAGGCACTATCTGTACCGCTGATATATACTCCACCATTTTTTATGTATATACGTGCTTGTGTTCCAGCTGATCCACCATTATGCATAGCTATCGGGATAAGACACTCGTATGTGTTATAACCATTTGGTGTCATTCCTGACGGGACATTTCCTAGATATTGATCGTTTGCAAATTTTCCATTATCTGAAAATCTTATCGATCCAGCAACAAATACCACGTGACCTATTTTGCGGAATTTTAGCTTTTCTGAAAGATTATTTGCATTAGTCATATATTTCCAACCAGAATCGGCAGTTGCCGTTTTCAAATTGGTATTTGTAGTTGCTAATTCTGTGCTCAAAGCAGATATTTTTGCATTTGCATTTGTCAAATTGCTACTTAATTCAGCAATGGATCCCTGCACACTAAACAACTTCTTAACTTCCGTGATATTAAGTCCATTGAGAATGACCTGGTAAAGTGGCATGTCTGCTACAAGATCTCCTGACTGTATATCTCCTGTTGTATAACCTGGTACAGTCGGACTGTTTTCGCTTGGTGTTCCCTGGATTACTTTCAAGGTAAGTGATTCTTCATTTGTACTTGGATCTCTACTGTATCTGGCAACGATAAGGTCTACCCTTTTCATTCCCTGTGATCCATTTGTAATGGTGAGAGAATCGTATGTGTTCTTTTTAATCGATGCAGCACACCCTTGATGCATGATCACACCATCTCTTACTTTAATCTCATTGTTTGACGATACTTCCGCAGTCAACTGTGATCCTGTTTGCAGCACATAAGATTCATTTCCAAAAATTCCAATATTGATATCTCTGTCCTGTTCTGCAGTAACATGTGGACTTCCGGTATATCCTGTAATTATATCCATTAAGACTCTCCTTCCAATTTATACTCTACTTTTTCTTTGCCAGCTGAAATCGTCCATATCTTCCTTCCGATCGGCTTCTTCATGCTGGCACCGGTTAGATAATCTCGGCCACCAACGATGTCTCCAATATCCATACTTCCTTCTATTTTCTCCATCGTCATGTCATATTCTGTCTTATTCTTGGAATTTGTAAGTTTCGCAATTCCATTTTTGAGTAGGTCATCGTATTCTGATCCGGAGCTATCGTAAGTTTCTTCGATTTCATCAATTCCTCGATAGTACTGCGTTTGTCCTACGTTTCCCTTTTCGTCGACATACAAATGGATAACCAGGCGGTCTTTTAACTCTCCTTTTCCAAGGCATACTAAGTGATTCACGCCTCTTTTGTTGTCATCCATCGTAAAATTCATGTTCTGATCGTTTGAAAATTCGTATTCTGATGAATAATCTACGATAGGAACAGCCCTTACTTGAACATAGCCCATTTCGTATTTATCGCCTTGAATATACTTGATTTCCAAGCGGTAACCTACGGATTGCAGCATCTTCCTTAAACCTTCATGTAACGTACAATATCGGTCAAACTGATAGTTCATCAACTGAATGCCTGTATCTTCAACAACTCCGTAGAAAAAGCCCGGAAATGCTTCTTCTACTTTTCCTTTGATGATTTCATTTATTTCTCCGGATGCTATCGCATAATCCTGTCCTTCTTCCGGCTTGATTATTTTTTTCGTCATCATTCCACGCCAGGTATATCCCTTTACGGTGATACTATTCGCTTTTGTGCTTGTAGTTACCTCCCGAACTATTCCGCCATACTCTGTGTCCGGAACATACACCTGACTTCCGAACTCAACCGTACCATTCCAACCGGATCTCTTAAATTCGATCTCAAAATCATTGATTGAGCTTTTCTCATCTTCTCCGATTTCCATGTCTACATTTGCATTTAAGATATATCCGAGCTCTTTGCCTATCGGATCCGTATAGATCAATTCCATTCCGGCACGCTCCTTTCTTTGTATACCTTAATATCAAAGCCGAATTCACCACTCCAGTTAAGAGTCAGTACGCCAGACGGAATCAGTGCAAATACGCTTTTGTCTTTCGCTCTTTTTGCGAAAATATTTTGCACAGTTCCATTTCTCAGATGCTTTGTGATCGTCTTCTCTCTGCTGGCGATTAATATATATTCACCTGCTTCTAACGTCTCATAAATCTGATAAGGATAACCGTTTATCAGTATTCTTGGATCAGTGCATGGACCATATATTACCATTTCAAAGTTATTATCTCGGAAATGATCGATAATCCAGTTCTGCGTTCCGGCACTCTTTCTTGAATAATCATAATTATACGTTATCGGATAGTCTAAGAATGTATATGGCTTTCCTTTATTTGCAGAATCAGGATAAAAGCTTTCCTGTTGCTCCATCGACCAGAATGGATACGGGCAGTATATTTCTATCTTGCAATCTGTACGACTATTATTTTCACCCGATACTTCATTGCTTGATTTTTTTACATATCCATCAATGTAGTATTCGCCATAGTAAATTCTTCCTGGAGTCAGATTGACCACATCGTATTCAAAAGCATTCGTAAGCTTATTAAGAATCCGCTTTCTTTCTTTTTCTTTGCCTCTCACGGTAAGAGTAATATCATACGTCACCGGTTCTTTTGCAAAAGCATTCACCGTTACACCCATTTCTCTTTCTGTTGTATTAGGTGTCCACTCATAAGCATGGAAATATCCGGAGGTTGCTCTCATTTTGTCTCCGATCAGATTGTATTTTTCTCCATTGGAGCATACATATTTAATCTCGATCATTCAAACACAACCCCCATTTCCCTCAAAGCTCTTGCTACTTCTCTGTCATTTAAATTTATAACTATACTGCCGTCTCCACGTCTGGATGTTGTTTTTAAATATTCCAGTAATGCTTCCAGCTTCTCTGCAATCGTGCTGTTCTGACTTTCAGTGCTGCTTTTGCCAGAAATTGCAAGGTTCATACTTGTTCCAATTGGTTTTTTTACAGACTTCTGAAGCTCTGCTGCCGCATTGGATACTAATGTTGTCTTGCCAATCAATCCATTCGCAATTCCGGTATCGATCATCTCTCCAACATAAGCTCCCCAACGTGACGGTGAGTGAATTCCGAAGAATGCCAGAACATTTTCTTTAAATCCACCAAGAACACCTTTTACAGCATCCCATAGCATATGTGCCGCCGAACGAAGTCCGGATGCGATACCGCTTATGATATTGATTCCAATACTTCCCCAGTTCTGGCTCGTAAAAGCATTCACAATTGCGCTGATAATTGCCGGTATCTGTCCAACCAAATTCGGAATGGCACGTATCAAACCTGCCGCCAGTTTGCCGATAATTGTAATACCACTCTGGAGAATCTGTGGAAGATTCTGTCCAATTGACGCTACAAAACGCACAATTGCAGTTGCTGCAGCCTGAGCAATTTGTGGCAGATTATTTATAATTCCATTTACCAATCTTAAAAGTAATCTTGCACCAGCACTCAATATTGTTGGAAGCATCGAGATAATTGTGTTGGCAAAATATGTAATAACATTGCCCGCCATCGTTATTACTTGCGGTAAATTTTGCAAGATTCCATTCACAATGTTTGTTATGAAATCCACACCCTTCTGCAACAAGATCGGGAGTTTCTCCTGGATTCCGATATTAAACTGATCCATAAGCTGCATTGCGCTCTGATAAAGAGTCGGTATTCCTGTTGTGATTCCGCTTGCAATTTGCGGAATCAGTCCAGACACTGCAGCAAACAGTTGTGGACCGAGTGCCGTTACAAATGTAACGATTGCTGATGGAAGTGCAGATATAACATTCCATACTGCCGGAAGCAGATTTCCAACCGCAAAGGTTATGATCGTATTCGCCAGTTCATTAAGTGCCGGTCCTACATCCATTCCCAGAGCAATTTCTCCCATTACATTTTTAGCCGCTGCTTTCATCTGGTTGAACGATCCAGATATAGTCGTTGCCGCTTCTTTTGCTGTCGTTCCGGTAATATCCAACTGTCCCTGGATCACGTGAATCGCACTGTAGACATCTGATAGATTATCAATATTGTATTCCACGCCACTGATTTTCTGTGCATCTGCTAAGAGACGCTCCATCTCCGACTTCGTACCACCATATCCAAGCTTCAGGTTGTCCAGCATTGTATAGTTCTGTTTGGCGAATCCCTGATATGCATTTTTGATGTCTTCCATATTGGTTCCCATCTTATTCGCATTATCAGACATATCTACCATTGCCATATCTGCCACATCTGCAGCTTTGGAGGTGTCGCCAGCAAGGGAACTAAGAAGGCTCGCTGAAAAGCTTGTAGTTAGTTCCATGTAGTCATTTGCACTCATTCCTGCTGTCTGGTAGGCTTTTGCCGCATTTGCTTTCACTTTATCGGCAGAATCTTTAAATAATGTTTCGATTCCACCAAGACTCTGTTCGAGTGCTGCACCTTCACTGATGCTTGCTGACAGAGCTTTCCCGATTGCTGCTGCGGCAATAACCTTTTTGATCATGCCAACCATTTTCCCGCCAAAAGAACTTCCGGCTGAGTCTGCTTCCGGCTCTATTTCTTTTTGAATTCTTCCCTGAATTCCTACCGCCGATGGTATGATCTGCACATACGCTTTTGCAAGTTCCGTAGCCATCTTATCCCTCCTTTCCCGTCAATCTCGCCCATTCTCTGTCAAAATCTTCTCCAGAATCAAACGTCTGAATTTCTTTAGATTTTTCCTTTCCATCGCCCAGGATCATTCCAAGCAATGACTTCGGACGATTTTTCCCGGTCGCTCCATCCTCAGATTGCAACCAGGCAGTCGTGCGCGTTCCATCCGCAATAGCCGCCATAAGCATTTGTTCCGGTATCGGCTCAATCCCTGCTATTTTCATTTTAATTCTCGAATTTCCCCTCAACCCACAAGAAAAAGTCGCTACCATTCTACACGGTAACGACTTATAATCATAGATATGATATGTTTCTGCAAGATCACACAAAAGTGCGTCCTTATCTAAATTAAGCATGTAGGCGAGGGCTAAGAGTTTTTTCCTTCTTTTATATTTCCGAAAATTTCTCCAATTTCATTCATCATTTTCGACGCCGGTACCCTTCCGTTCTCCATTCGTAAATGTTCTTTCAAACGTTCTTTCTGTTCTGTTCCAAGAAGACGGTTTAATACGCTGATTGTTTTTGTCATGTCTCCTGCATCCATTTCACACAGATCTTCCAGAAGTTCATAATCATCCAACGCCGCTTCATCTAACTCATACTCAAAACCACTGCTCGTTTTTCCCTTCATTATTTCTTATTCCCCTTAATATATTCGTAATGTGTCTGTCCGCCCGCATCCGGTACTGCCGATAACGTTGTCTCGTATCCAATCGCATCATCGTCCTTATATACAATGTCTCCGACTTCCGTAATACTTGCACACGGAATAACGATACGCTTCACTGCGTCTTTCAGAATCATATCCACAGCCCACGCATTCTGTTCCGCTTCATCTGCATTTACTTTTACCGTAATCCCTTCCTCAAGTGTTCCGGTAACATTATCATCTCCGTAAACACTCTTCAGGACCTCTACATTCAAGGCTTCGATCATCGTAAACTTAAAATTATCTTTCTTACTGGTCTGCATATTCAATACAGTGTCGCCGCCCCAAGCATTTTTGTTGTCAGTTTCCGGACTATTAGAATTAGTGAGTCCATCCTCCGAGCAATATCCAAGTGACTTAAATGCTGCATCTAATGCTGTGGTTGCATCTGTTGGCAATGTTGTTCCGAGCGGTGCTCTAAAAATCGCGCCGCCTACTTTCGGCTTACCTGTACTTACATTTTTAGCATCTGACATTTTTATCCTCCTTCATCAGAAATGAACCATATCATATACAGCCTGATACCGATATTTCTTCCTTGTTGTATCCGTATAGTTGTAGTCGCTGTTAAGCTGGCACTTACTGATATCATCCATTTCAACAATTTTTTCCATTGCTTCTTTCACTCTTTCATTGAGTGATGCCGCCCCATAAAGGGATCCTGAATAAGACTGGATAGCAAGAGTTGCTGATGCAATATGATTTTCTTCACCGGATCCAGTCTTTTCAATTAGGATATATTCCTCCGGAAGTCCCGGTTCTTCTTCCATCCTTACCGGAATATCAAGCATGGCTTCCAGATATTTTCTAACCTTTTCTTCGATCATTTTTTCCACCCATCGCTTTCAACAAGCTGTTGTTTCCATCATCTCCATTTATTTTTACAACCGCTCTTGTTTGCGCAACATACGACTCTTTTTCTGCATCGGATGATATTTGATTTGCCTGTTCCAGTAAAATCGCCTGCATCTCTGCAGATTTCATCAACTCTCTTACACCGGATCGATTTAACTCAACTTTCGTTTTAGCCATAACGCTCCACCATCCATCTCTGATTCCATCTTCCTGGAATATTTTCTTCAATTCCTTGCTGTGGGAATCCAATTACCCGCCATGATGTGCCAAAAAAATCCACTCTGCAGTCTTGCCAGTCGTGCGTATCTCCTTTTGGAATTGCGATATTGTAGACTGCTTTTTTCCCAGTAATATTAAGCATATCCAGCACTTCTGTTGTCGATGCCGGAGCAACCAACACGTCTTCCACGGTCACAGGTGTCTCTGTATATATCGGATGTCCGAATGTATCTGTCCCACTTGCGGTCCGTTCGTAGAGCTTCACCGGTATTCCTTTAATCATTAGCTTCTTCCTCCTGCATCAAATCCGAATATGGATTAAAATAGCCAATTCGATTCCCGACACCAAGGATTTTCTTATCCAATTTAGTCAGATACAATTCGCCACTTCCATTTGCATTTGTCCAGGTCTGCGAATATACCATTGCTGTCGTAGTTGTCTGTGTCGTTCCAATAGGTACACCTTCCTCTCTGCTTCCGAGTGTCCGGATAACCATATTACATGACACTAATTTCTTTGCCTCGTCTGTAGCATTGCGGTTATATGCATCAATGATGATCGCTGCATCCTCTAAGAGTGCCGTTACATAATCTGTATCCGAAATATCTGTTCCTTTTCGTCTCCAAATATCCTCGATTGATGCGTATATCATTGTATCACCTACTTTTTCGCTGTTTGCGTTCTCTTTCTGGTGTTCTTAGCTGATGCCTCTTTCTTTGCTTCGACTGGTTCTTCTATATCTGGAATCTCTGAGTCTTCTGTCGGTTCTTCGAGTTCTTCCACAGGTTCTTCTGTATTTTCGGCTTCTGCAACTCCTGCTTCTGTTTCGCTATTCTCGATCAAATCCTCGGTTTTTTCTTCAATAATCAGCTTAAACATTGTGGAGTCTAACACATCGTCAGACTCCACTACTATTCCAGTTTGTTTGTATAAATATTTCATATTACCCTTCCGCCTTCACGATCTTTGTAAATGCTGCCTGATCCATGATTCCAATTCCATATACAATTTCTGCACGAATTGCGATCTGATTCTGTCTCTGCAGATCTCCAAGTCCATCCGGATCACCGTATTCGATCAAGTGAGCGCCAATGGATCTCTGTACTCCCCATCTAAACGCATCAAACTGTCCTACGATTCCAAGTAACTTCGTATCTGGTGTGATTTCATTTTTTGCTGAAACTGTATCAGATACTGCCGCAGTCATTCCGGAAAAATTTGTAAGATTCTGTCCGAATCCAATTTCCGGATAAATCTTTCTTCCATCCGCATCCCTCATCGTGGAAAGGCCAAAGGAAAGTGTTGGATCCATTGCAATACCACTCGGTACATAGCCAGATGAGATGATCATTCCTGCTGCCGCCTCGATTGCTTCATCATACTTTGTGCCTGCAAGCTGCACACTCTGTTTCGTGTCAACCAGCCCTTCTTTTACAAGACTTGATACCGTTCCTGTAAGCGGATTGATTTTGTGAATTCCAACAAGATCCAATGCTCTTCCCAGTGCGATTGACGCATTTGACGCCAGATCCTGCAATACGCCGATCTGTACATCTTCGTCTGCCCACTGTACTTCCTGCGAAAATCTCATGGTAACCTGCAGTTTGAACGGATTTACTGCTTTAGAAGCATATGCAGTTGGGGTTGGCGATTTCTGCCCTGCCTCTCCTACGAGTTCTGCTTTCGGTGGCGATGTAAGTACCCACACCTGCTGCTTTCCAAATTTCTGCGGTCTTGCTCCGGATAACTGCGCCAGAGTAGATCCTTTCTGTGTTTTTTCAAAAATCCCCTGCGAAATCTCTGCCGGAATTTCAAAATCTGAACTAATGAGTGCTGCCATATTCTTTATTCTCCTTTACCAAAAATCTGATGTGCAAATTCCCTCATTGCATCATCCGTTGAGTTGTACTCTGTTGTCTTTTTTCTGTTCCCCTTAGTCCCCGGATAACTCTTCGGCTTCGCAAATTTCATAATCGCTTCCGCCTGTTTCTTACAGGTTTCCTCATCTTCACCTGTAAGGAGTTCTACCGGCACACCAGTGTCTTTTGCTGCTTTTTCTCTTACCTGTCTTACAGTGTCTTTCTTTTCAAGTGCGCTTAATTTTGCCTGAAGCGCATCGGACTTTTCTTTTTCCTTCTGAAGTTCCGTTTTATTCTGCGCCTGGTACTCATCGTACTTACTTGCCTTTTCTTTCAGGTCATCATAATCTGCATATTTCTGTCTTTCTCTCGCAAGGCGTCCCTCTATGATTGAATCCATTTCTGCCTGAGTGAATGTTTTGTCATCTGCCATCTTGTTTCCCTCCTGATTTGAGTGTTTTTAGTTGCCACGTTTAAGGCACGTGTTGCCATAAAAATAAGACGCGTAACCCTGCGCCTTAAAGGGAGATATCTGGATCACCGCCTTTCCTATTCTGCAAATTTCCAATCCTCTGACAGCATATCAGCCTGAGACGCTAACCATCCCATCTGAACACCAGATGTTCCGCAGAATGCAATAGCCATGTTTCCGATGGCATCATGCTCACAATTTACAATATCCCCATCTACTGTTTTATATGAAATTCCGGTTGCAAGCTGGATGTACTGTCCCTTTCCATTCCAGCCTTTACGTGCCACTTTCATTCCACGTTTCAGATATTTAATTGCTTCTCCAAACGAAAACAGAGCTTCTCCGCCCAGTTCCGGACAATTTTCTCCGTCTGCCAGTACCCATTCATCAGAACAGATATTTCCAAATGTATAATCTGGAATCTTTGTCTCTCTGATATCCAACTCTTCGCCATCTTTTGTGTGCATGATAATAGTCTGTTTCTCTTTTGACCAAAACCAATAACCGCCCCAAGATGGAATTTTCACTTTGCTACCCTGCTTCATTATTTTAAATGCCTCATCAAATCTCATGTTCTTTCTTCCTTTCTTAAAAATGAGTATAAAAATACCACCAACCGTTTCCGATCAGTGGCTTTTAATACCATATTACCGTTTTTTCTTTTGGTGGATTATCCATCTTCGCAATCCGTTTCAGTTCTCGCCTCACGTGTGGTGCTGCAAACATGCTTGCATTTTCATGTTCTACAGTCTCTCCATCCGGAATTCGTATTTTTATAAAACCTGCCGGCTCTTTTCCTTCTGGATAGTAATTTGCCGAAATACTATCACTGACTTTTTTTATGTTTTTTAAGATTACCATAATATTCCAGCGCCTCCTTTGGATAATTATATTTTTCCGATGCCAATTCATGTGCTTTTACATGATCTATGCCCGGATTTTCTTGCTTAATTTTCATTTCCAACAACTCATGCTCTATCAAAGTTTTGTCATGAAGTTTAATGTCTTTTCCATTCATCAAGCGTTGCCAGCTCTGTGCAATCGCGCAATCTGGATCAAACTGCCTGCTTTCTCCCGTATCCGGATCTATCAAAGAATCATCTTCAAATAAATATGCCTTAATTTTTCTTATGTCAGATTCTTCCTTACCGAGATTATCTGCTATTTTCTTTGAATCAGTTGAAAAATGTCTAATCTCTTCATAGTACATCTCCGCAAATTCATCAGCTTCTGCACTATTCAGATCTGTGATTCTCGCTCCTGATATCAGTATATCAGACCGCCTCAATTTTTCAAGTTTTTCCGCTTTTTTACTTGCGTATAATTCTCGTTTTCTCGCATTGATCACATCTTTATTCTGTGCATATCGCTTTCTCCGCATTTCATTGATATCCCCGTTGGCATCGTAATATTCTTCCAGATATTTATCCGGATCATATCCTGCCACTGTACTTTTTCCATCAAACCGGACTGCATACTCACAATCGCAATGTGCATGAATGTGTTCCGCGTGACCATTCCGCATAGCTTTTTTTGACCTATACTGCCATCCTCTGGATGCAAGTGCAATGCAGAAAGCACAGGTGTCTCCATGCGGTACCCAGGCAAACTGTGCCCCGTCACGCTCTGCATTTTTCAGTGTCGTATCTGCACCTACCTGTTTTACAAGCCTTGCAAGCGTTCCGGGAATATTGTTTGGAGACTGCTTTTTTGTTCCTTTTACTGCTTTTGCCACTTCCCCATAGTCCGGGAGATCTGCTACTTCTGCCGTAGGGACTATTACTCCCTGTGCCGCTGCTGTCGCTTCATACATCTGGCACGATAATGCACCGATAGCCTGTCCGTAGTGTTGTGACAGTGCATAGGCGTAGTCCAAAAGTGCTTTATCATTTTCCAGTCCATTCTTTTGAACCCAGGACTGCATCAGATCCGCTGCTTTCTGGCTAATCTGTGACATCTTCGTTATGTACTCCAGCCACGCTTTCTCCGTTATCTGCATTTCCAAATTCCTCCGTCAAGATTGCATCACCTTTTGCCCTTTGTTCCTGTGCTCGGATTCTGCGGATATCCGCCTGATCAAAACCAATCATTTCAAGGAAAATATCTGTCTGTGCAAATCCTTGTCGCGCTGTCGCAATTTTGAGTGCTGCATCTGTAGTAGATGCCACGCTTGGCATTGCCGGATTCTTAAAATGTGCAATCAGCTCATATGTTTCTTTCGGAAGCTCATCTGGAATCGTTCCAAGTTCAATTGCAAGTGCCATCCGTCCAATCCGGTGCAATGCATCACCATTTGATTTATTCAGCTGTTCTGCCATAAGGATCAGTGTCTGCGACTGTGCAATAATTGCTTCACTGGAAGTCGGATTTGCATCATTTATCACACCAACATCCGTAACTGCCAATCCTGTTGCCGCTGAATACTGTGTGGCAAGCATCCGGAGCATCTGAACATGTGGTTCAATATTTCCCTGCGAAAGTTGCCCGAAATTCGGCTTTTCCCCAGTCTCCGGATTATTGGTACTGTAGAGAATACTTCCAACATACTGTTTGAATTTATTATCAATCAACATATCATATTGTTCATCTGACACCCCGAGCAGATATTTCTGTGGAGAAGTGGCAAATTCCAGTCCAATCGTTGCATTTGCGACTGTTCTTACATATCCCTGGATTAGCCTGCGGATCGGCTCTTTTAGCCTTGACTGACCAAATGGTTTATCGTTTGTTGCGTCCCAGATCAGAGCCACCATAAGGGGTTCTCCGAAATCATGGGGATTCTGCGTAGCATACCATGTACCTCCAATCCGATCCAGTTCCCAGATGTCTGTGTCTGTATAGAAATTTACATGTTCCGGAGACCATGTAACATCCGACTCGTCTCTTCGCGCATCTTCAAAGGCAAATCCATATCGGATGCGTCCTTCGTGTGCATTCCAAGAAGCTGCAGCACAATGCGGAGAATAAAACCGTACTCTTGCATCATCTTCCTCTCCGGATACCGCCGCAAATGCACAACCGTATTTCAGTTCTTCTTTGACCGCTTTATTGTATTCCGCTATCAAATGATTCCTTTTCATAATCTGATCCATGTCTTCTGACTTCGTTCCATTTTCTGTAACAAACCCATCAAACATTGATCTACCGGCAAGCACGTCTACCGTTTTTGCACCCCAGGCGCATCCGATTTCGAGTCTTCCAAGACCCGAAGGTAGTGCAATTCCCAAATTTACCTCATTCAACGTGATTTTCCCGTTGTAATATCGACGTTTTTTTCGATTTGTACTTCGGTGATAGTCGTATATATATTTCAATTCTTTCAGCCACTCTTGTTCTTCCGGTGGTAATCCTTCTACTCTTCCAAAATTTAACTCCATTATCCTATCCTCATCTTTCTGTTCGGATTTCGTTTCGATGTTCTGCATCCCCAGAGTGCAAGTGCTGCTGCTTCAATCGGGATCGAGTTTTCTCCACCAAATCCCCAGCCACCGGAAATCGGTCTTTTTACAGACGTAATTGCTGACTCATTCAGTATTTCTTGGTATTTATACCATGTTACAGTCTGTTCATTGATTTCCTGTGATAGCTGACTCGCCGCTGCTATCACTTCTTTTGCTGCCGGTCGAACAATTGACTGCTTATATTTCCACACCGGCGTTATCTTCTCTATCAGGAAGTCAACTCCATTTCTTCCATCGATCACCACACAGCTTGCCATCTTGTATCTCTGATTTAGCCAGTCCGCAAGCCACTGGATTCCTCTGTCCGTTGTTTTAAGCTCGATCAGTGAAATTCTCGCTTCCCCTACCTCTGGACAGACAGCTCCGCATAATGCTACCGCCGAACCGTCAAGCGAAAACTTTACACCGTAAGCAGTTTTCCCTTCCGGTTTTTCTTTTTCCGAAGCACATTCTTCCCATTTCTTCTTATCAATTGCATAGTCCTGATCATTGTTGATTGGCGACCACCAGCCGAGACGCTCTCTTGCAAACGTGTCCACATCCATCTGTTCGCACTCTGCAGCTATGGTTGTTTCTGTCATTCTTCGCCCCAGTGCCGGATTGCAATCCGCCCATCTCTGACGATCAGTAACATCTCCAATCTCTTTCACAGAATATTCTGTCCAGGCTGTGGATTTGCTCTCACCTTCCGTTGCCCGTTTTCTTATCTTCCGGAATACTGTGCCAGTACAATTTTCATCCGGTGGTGTTCCAAGATAAATCGTTTGTGGATTCCTTGACGCTGATATTGCCGGCAAAAAAGATGCCTGCTGCTCGCTTGTCAATTCCTGTGCTTCATCAAACACAAGACAGTCGCCATGCAGTCCTCGACCACCATTCCTTGTTCTGGCAACAAATACTACTCTTCCACCATTTTTTAGAATAATCTGTTCTCTTCCGAGTGCCGCCTTAATTTCTTTTACATACTTACGGAGTCCTCTGCTTTCAAACAAGCCGCGCAATTCCATAAAGGTTTCTGTTGCAGTTTTCTGCAGATGAGCTGTGTATATAACCCATTCTGCATACAGAATCATTCCGGATGCAATCCGCCCGGAAGTATCCAGTGTTTTCCCGTTCTGTCTTGGAACAGATAAGCCACATGTCGGCGCTGACCAAACATCATCCTCTGTACGCCCCATCCAATCATTCAGCACTTCACTCTGCCACGGATCCACAATCAATTTCCCGACCGCAAGCACTTTTACCGCATCGGGGCCATCCGTATAAGCGTAATCCGGAACAATTCTATCGGACGGTGTCTGGCTTCCCATCAGCTTTTCGTGCCGACAGGATTTCTCCGATTTCGTCATCGTCTTTCTCCATTCCTTTTATTTCTTCAATTTCTTTGATTGTTTCTCTGTATTGCCTGGAGAGCTGTGGCATTGTCTTTGGACCATCAACAGCATCTTTCGCGCATATATCAATCTGTTTTGCGAGAATCAGTGCTAAATTTTCCAAGCGTTCCAAGCGGCTTCCCTCGCTTGTTACAGTTGCCATTTTCTTAGCTCTTCCCATCTAAATTCACCTTTCAAAAATTTTCCTGTGTGTAAATCGGCGCTGGACAGCGGTGGTCGCCGCCGCCGCGTGGCGGGGTACCCTCCCCACCCTCTGTTTGCAGTTCTCACCATTCCCCATCTGTAACGTTCATTTTGGGCTTTTGCTGGCTCCTCTGCATTTCATTCAACGTTTTATTGCTTTTCGCTGCGTTGCAACAGTAATGCGCCGGTTGCAGGTTATTCCAGTCCTGTGCCGCCGCTTCACGTGAGCTATAGCCAAACTCACGCCACCTTGACACCGGTTTGATTTCATCTATAACAAAAGACAACGGATGTTTGCTGTCGCTTGGTTCATTGTAATGTATGGGGCCAAGCCTGCCTTTACATATCCCGCATTCTCCACCTATTGCTTTAAATCTCGCCCGGTGTTTTCTTCTCAGATTCCCGTTGGCGCTTCTTGGGTTCCGTTGCTCCTTCATATCTTTTCCTCTGACGGTTTCTGTATCTGTAACAAGGAGTTCTAAAAAAGTAATTGCAACAAACAAATGTACTGATGTATGAATAAATTCTTTCCAGAGTAAACCGCCAAACCTCTTTCCGGAATTCACGGCAAAGAAAAAGACAACAATCTTTCGACTGCTGCCCTGTTCATCTCTTTACCTGAATACACTATACCACAGACCAAGTGTATCATTCTATATCATCTTGAAGTTTTTTAGTGCTTCTGAATGTTTCCGGTGTACTTGTGCCCACTCATATCCTGTCTTTCTGCAGATATCCTTCCACCTCATAAGATCTATGTAGCAGTAAGTCAGAACATCTTTCTCTGTCTCATCTTCTATCTGCTCAATTCTTTCCCTGATCTCAGTCCGGATCCTGACTCTTTTCTTCCTCTGCTCCACCAGTTTCCGTTCCTGTTCGTCCACTTCTGCTGCATAATCCGACAGATCAGAAAGGTTGCTGCTTTTTGGCAGCCCATCTGCTGCCAGTGCTCCTGGAAGCATCCTATCCAGCTTCAGGCGTTCCAACTCTTCCTCGATCCGCTTCTCCTGGT
>NZ_JAQEUJ010000040.1:0-2261 GCF_027695515.1 Coprococcus sp. LG101-27 | reverse complement strand
CCTCCCTGTCTTCCTATCTCTTAATACTAAGACCTCGAATCCAAGCAGACTTGCTATATCCTTTAATGCTTTGTGCGCTTCCTTTACATGGTGTGGAATCCGGCTTGCATCCTGGATGGCTTTGCCTGCTGTCGGATCGCAGTATCCTTCTTTGTTCTTGTACAATGGTTCTTCCTCCACTCCGTCAGATATTGCTCTTGTTCTTCGTCTTCTCGTTCCCGAGCTATCTCTTTGTATGTCTTTTCCATACCGTTACTCCAATATTGCTGGGATACAAAACGCCCATAAGCACCACGCTGATCCGGTCCATTTCATTGCTATCAGAATGGTTATAGCTGTTATCATCCAGATACAAATCTTTTTTTACCACATACATTGTGTATTTATCCTCTTCCATTTATCCCTTATACCTTTCCGGAAGCGGCATCCACGCCACAACCTTATACGGTTCTCCCTGTTCATCGAACCAGACACCTGTCTGGGAATAATACAGCGTTGTTGCTTTCTCCGCTCCCTCGATCGTCGCAAGGAACTCCGCTGCATATGCATGCCGGACATAAGCCTCAATAAATTCCCGTTGATCTGGGAGTCTTTCTGTTGTTGGAATCCATCCGTTACTCATTATTCTCTGCCTTTCTTCATGAAATCACGATAAATAATATTATCGGTTTCCTTTGGTTTTGCATCCTCCGATTTATCCCAAATATTCCCGATAACCTTCATCTCACACCATTTTACATAATCTTCCGTTAATGGCATTGAATAGCAAAACGGTTCGCATTTGCTCAGAGCATCCGTCGGAATCGTTTCGTAGTGCCATCCAGTAACGTAATCTACTATTTCTTCCGTTTCCATGGAAACAATCTTCAACCGGATTATCATGGCACATAAGGATATCATTCTCCCAGATCTTCTTTCCATTCTTATCCGTGAGTCCAGTGTACTGGCAGATCGTATCCGGATCAATCATGTATTCATAAGTCCCATCGTTTATGTAATCTTCACCAGAAAGAAATCCCTCTACCCATTTACCCTCCATCCATTCATTTTCCGGTAGCGCATGGATATGCTTTGCCTTAAATAATATTTCTCTTTTCATCTGTGCTTCCGCCTTTCTTTCATGTGCTTCAGAATTTCTTTTTTTATCATCTTTGCATACTTCGGATGATCACATCCAAACATGATACATCCATTGTATTCATCACCATTTCCGGGATCATCATGGTCTACACTTAGCCCGCATTTTCCCTGTAAACACTCTTCAACATCATGTTCTTTGCAATATTCTCCCATTGCCAGTAAGAAGTCTTCAATCTTAACTTTCATCCAGCCCACCTCGTTTTAAGATTTCAATCGCTTTATCCAGTGCAAGCTCTTCTCCTTTTTCTCCGGCAACACAATCTCCGTAATACTGGCAGTTTACACAGTTTTCGTTGTTGCACGCACCGTCCAGTTTTAACTGTTCTATCTCATCTTCTACAATGTGTTGTTTGTATGCTGTTGGTGCATGTTGCAGCATATTAACTACATCCAACTCAGAAAAAACAAGCTCTCCATGATGCCGTAAATGTCCAGCATCTATAAATTCTATCAGTGCATCTGCATCAATTAACCGCATCTTCTCACTCTCCCTTGTATGGTTCCGGTAACGGCATCCAGGAAACAATTGTTTTTGCCGTGTGTTCATAGATTCCTTGAAAGATTCCATTTCCCCAATATCTCATCTCTGTTACTGTTCCGCTGTAAAAGCATACAATTACATCCGTGTTATCCTCCGGCATCTTCTCACTGCATGGAATCCACTTAGTTTCTTCCAGTGCATGTATCCCCATTTTAATGGCTTCTACTGTTTCCTCAGACCAGCCCCATTCAAGATGTTTCACTAATCTATCTATTGCTTGTTGATTATTCATCTTCAGCCTCCTCTTCTTTTGGAAATTGAAAAATAAAAGTTTCGTAAAATTGATCTCTTACTTTTCCCTCTTTTCATCTTCTTCAGCTGCTTTTATTTCATCCTCCTCCATCTCTCTTTCTTCTGCGATCTGGATGCAAAGCACCGGTTTCCCTATTTTTTCATCTTTTATCATAAAAATCTCTTCCGGAATATACACTTTTCTTTTTTTGGGATTCGCTATAATAACACTCACCTGTGTACCATCGGCAAATTCTGCAAGATATTCTTTTAATTCTCTGTTTTCCATATTCTTACCTCCCCTGTGTCTCTACAACATTCAGGATCTTTTCTACTGCCTTATCCCAGA
>NZ_JAQEUJ010000004.1:0-163174 GCF_027695515.1 Coprococcus sp. LG101-27 | reverse complement strand
GGGGGATGTAAAAAAACTCAATCGAGTTTTTTCACATCCCCCTTTTTTTAATCATGATATACGATTTTCCCACTACAGATCGTATACTTCACTTTGCCATACATAGGCGTTCCGGTAAATGGTGAGTTGGATGAAAGGGATGCATACTCGGTTGGAGTCCAACATTCGTTTTCATCGAAGAT
Source organism: Coprococcus sp. LG101-27 (assembly GCF_027695515.1). NCBI lineage: Bacteria > Bacillati > Bacillota > Clostridia > Lachnospirales > Lachnospiraceae > Coprococcus > Coprococcus sp. LG101-27. The sequence continues at coordinate 162,992 of NZ_JAQEUJ010000004.1, read as the reverse complement.
CACAAGGTCAGCTGCCTTTCCTTCGGCGAGCTGTCCGTATGGAAGGTGGTAAAGCTTTGCCGGATTGATGGTCATCTTTTCCAGAAGCTGAATAAGAGATAAATGTCCCGGTCTTACAAGGCTTGTGATGCCAAGGGCAAGGGAAGTCTCCAGACCGATGATTCCGCTTGGAGCTTCGGTGATTGGTTTTGCTTTTTCTTCTTTGCTGTGCGGTGCATGGTCGGTGGCAATCAAGTCGATGGTTCCATCTGCAAGTCCCTGAATAATCGCCTGACGGTCCTTTTCGGTACGGAGCGGCGGATTCATTTTCGCAAGTGTTCCATGCTCAAGGACTGCGTCTTCCGTCAGTGTAAAATGATGCGGTGTGGCTTCGGCGTGAAGTTTTGCACCCATTTTCTTATAAGTACGAACCAGATCGACAGAGATACCGGAGCTGATATGCTGGATCACAACATCGGCGCCGGATTTCAGTGCCAGCATGCAGTCTCTTGCAACCAGAGATTCTTCTGCAATGGAAGGAGAACCGTAGATGCCAAGCGCATCGGATACCTTTCCGTGGCTGATTCCGTTGTTGCGGATGAAAGAAGGATCTTCTTCGTGAAGGCTGACCGGTACGTTAAGCTTTGCCGCCTTTTCCATTGCGTGGAAGCAGAATTCTGCGTTTAGAAGCGGGATCCCGTCATCGGTAAATCCACATGCGCCTGCTTCTTTTAAGGTGTCCATATCGGTTTCTTCCTGCCCTTTCAGGTTGCAGGAAATCGAAGCAGCCTGGAAGATACGGATCTTTTCTTCGGAAGCACGCTCCAGGTTGTCTTTGAGAACCGGAACAGAGTCCACAGTCGGGGAAGTATTTGCCATGCAGATCACGGAAGTAAAACCGCCTTTTGCAGAGGCAAGTGCGCCGGTGTGGATGGTTTCTTTATAAGTAAATCCCGGATCACGGAAATGAACGTGGGTGTCAATCAGTCCCGGTGCAACCACAAGCCCGGCTGCGTCAAGGACTTCCTCTCCTTCTTTTGTAATCAGGGATGCCATTTCTTTGATGATGCCATCTTCAATCAGAAGATCCATTTTTTCGGAAAGTCCGGAAGCAGGATCGATGACAAGTCCGTTTTTGATAATCATAGTAGTTAAGCCTCCTTGCAGGATATTAGTCTGCTTCTAGTATACGGGATGGGAAAAAGGTTTGTCAATGCGACAGGAGAAGTTGAGAAAATAAGACTGGCTACAGAATCCAAAAGAGATTTCAGTTTTGATGTATCCGATCTGGTATGTATCAAAATTGAAATCTTTTTTCTTTTATGCATGTCTCATATTCTTTTCAAGAGCAACTCTCTTCTTCCCAGTTGCACGGTAGAATTCCACGTGTTTTCCAAGAAAACTCTGGATGGCGGAAACGGTTTTTTCAGTCAGAAATGCACAGAAGACAGTGCCGATTCCGATGCCGTAGAATCCGTGGAGGATTGCAAGGGAAAGAACCACAGTAGTCGTCAGACAGGTGAGATCGAAGGTTGTCTTAACGATTTTATAGTTCTTTTTTACAATACCGGACAGATCGCGAGGGAAGATATCCGTCGGGATGATTGGAAGCATACAGTTGTTGGCAAGGCAGATACCGAAGCACATCAGTAAGAATCCTGCCAGGAAATAAATCGTGTGAAGAGGCAGGGAGTTCGGCAGAGCCTGGATCCATGCGTTGTGTACGTCGATCATTTTTCCAAATCCGATCCCGACTACGAAAGAGAAAAGGTAGCCGGGGCAGAATGAACGCTTGAGGATCATCAGTGTAATGACAAGCAGTGTCTGGAAAATATAATTCCATGTTCCGAAACTGAACACCGGGAAGGCGATGTTAAATACAAGCGGCACTGAGGAGATCGTTGAGATCCCGAATTCGCTTTTTGACATCAGATCCACGCCGAGTGAATTGATCAGCAGGACGATGAGCAGAGCGACTTCTCCGGCCAGATGAAATTTTTTCTTATTCATAGGTACAAATCCTTCTTTCCTGATAGATAATAATTTACAATAATTTTATATTTAAGCTGTTTCTCATTATAATGAAGAAAACCGATAAAAACAAATGATTATTTTGAATGTACTAATTCTAAAATAGAATGGAATATGTTAAAATAATGGAAAGTAAAGAGTTGATTTTGAAAAATAAGATGACTGCGAAAGATAACAGAGGGAATATATGAATATCGAATATTTAAAATATTTTTCAGAGCTGGCAAAAATCCAGCATTATGGAAAGGCGGCAAAGGCACTGAATATTTCACAGCCGGGGCTCAGCCACGCAATCAAATCGTTAGAAGAAGAGTATGGAGTCCCGCTTTTTCAGAAGGAAGGGCGGAATGTAAGTCTCAGCCGTTACGGTAAAGAACTGATGAAGGATGTGGATGAAATTCTGGGAGCGTATCTTCGTCTGGAAGAGCGGGCGGCAGGACTTCGGACGGAGGAGAAGACAGTACGGATTGGCAGTGTGTATCCTCTGGCGCCGGGGACGATCCCACATATGTTGAAAGAGTTTGGGGCGACATTTCCATTTATCATCTACAACCGGATGACACCGGAGATCGCAGAAGGACTTTTGGATGGAAAATATGATATCGGCTTCTGCTCGGATCTTCTGAAATCGGATGAAATCGAGTATTATCCGATTCGGGATTCGTATATCGCGGTAGTTGTTCCGAAGGGGCATCCGCTTGAAAATAGAGAACGGATCAGTCTGAAGGAGACAGACGGATACCCTCAGATCATGTTTTCCAAGACCAGCGGTTTCCGTACTCTGCAGGAGCAGATTTTTGCAGAGGAAGGGATGAAGGTAAAGCCGGTGTGTGCTGCGGAAGAGATTGAAGTTATCACAGGACTTGTGGAGAATGGATTCGGGATTGCCGTATTGCCGTATATGGATATCGTGCGGCTGCACAATGTGGTGACGATTCCGGTGAAGACTTCAGGGTGGAATTCCAAATTCTACATTGCGCGAAGAAAGTATGGAATCCGTTCAGAGCAGGAGGATGCATTTTTCCGGTACTGGAAGAAGACAATAACCTGATGGATTATGATGCGGTAAAGACAGTGGGAAATTTGCTGTGGATGATAACAAATGACAGAAGATTCTTCATTAAAATTCGTTAAGAAACCTTGCACTTTCTGAGAGAAGAAGTCTATAATCTGTTTTATGAAATATCGTTGTGAAAATCAAATGGGAGGTTACACAGGATGATAGAACAGATTGTAGAGTATAATAAGAAATTCGTGGAAAATAAAGGTTATGAGCCGTACCTGACCAGCAAGTACCCGAACAAGAAGCTTGCCGTGCTGACCTGTATGGATACCCGTCTGACAGAGCTTCTTCCGGCAGCGCTGGGACTGAAAAACGGAGATGCGAAGATTATCAAGAATGCAGGTGGAGTCATTACACATCCATACGGAAGTGTGGTCAGAAGCCTTCTGGTTGCCATTCTGGAGCTTGGTGTGGAGCAGGTTATGGTCATTGGACATACGGATTGCGGTGTGCAGGGAATGGATGGAAATGAACTGTTAGGAGAACTGGTAGAGCGCGGAATCGACAAAGAACATATTGATATCGTAAGACACAGCGGAATTGATCTGGAAAAATGGCTGGGTGGATTTGAATCTGTGGAGAAGTCGGTAGAAGAGACTGTGCATACACTGAAGACACATCCATTGATGCCGAAGGATATTGAGATCAAGGGATTCATTATGGATTCTGAGACCGGAGAACTTACGGAAGTGTAAGGAAAAGAAATAAAGAAAAAGAGAGATCCTCACAGCAAGGTGGTACTGTGAGGAGTTTTATGGAGGAAAAGTAAGTCTTGCGCTTTTGAAATAAAAAAGTCTATAATCTGTTTAGTGAGATCACAGGAGGATGAGGATAAAAATGGATGATTTAAAATCGTTTACCTATGTTTTAGCGGTTGCAGAATGCAAAAGTATTTCAAAAGCCGCTGAACTTTTATATATTTCACAACCATCACTCAGCAGATTTATATCCAGTCTGGAACAGGAACTTGGAATTTTACTTTTCGAGCGGAAATCGAATGGAATCAGTCTGACAGAGGCTGGTGAAATTTATGTTGAGTATGGAAAAGAAATCAAACGTTTAAACAGCACAATGGAGCATGAATTAAAGGAACTTCAATTATCTGAAGAACAGGAAATACATGTATGCATGTCTCTAAGCGCCAGTCTTTTGTTGGTAATGGAAGTTCAGGAGAAGATCAGTAAAAAATACATCGGGTGTAAAGCATCATTTTCAAATGTCATGGCTAAGGAAATCCTGCCAGGCTTAAAAAACAGGACCTATGACTTGGCAATAGGGCCGGATCTGAGTGAAAAGGATTCTTCTATCGTATTTGATTTTATTGTAGAAGATTATATGTTACTTGCAGTTCCAAAGAAGTATATGATGCTTCAGAAAGCAGAAAAAAGAGAAGGTGAAAAATATCCATGGATGGATATTTCGATGATGCCGAATGAGTTTATTATCCAGGACAATTCCTGTTATGTCAGACAAGAGATCGATCAGATATTTGAAGAATATGGAAAAGAATTGAAGCCAAAGATGATCGTAAACAGTTCGATGCTTGCAATGCAGACCTTGGAGCGAGGAATGGGATTCTGTTTTATATCAGAAGTATTTCTTCCATACATAACAAATACAAAAGATATTGATTTTTTTTGCATTGGAAAAAACAAGGTAAAAAAGACAAAAACAGGTATTATATATTTGAAAAATAAAATCCTTTCCAGACAGGAAAAGTACTGTATATCTGTTTTGAAAGAGAAAATAATAAATGGAGAAATAGGGGCATAGCATGAAGCTATACCCCTATTTTCTTTTGGCATTGGTGAAAACAGTAACAGACAATTATAATAAGATTAACGTGATGAGCCGGTAAACATCATATAAGAGAAGAATGAGAGTTTTTGGAAAAGCGCACTCCGAAAAAGCTTATTGTATATGGATACGGAGGAAAAGAAAGATGAGTATGGCTACAATAGGAGCGATTCTGACATTAATAGTTTTCGTTGCAGTTCTTGCAACGCCAAAATTACCAAACTGGTTTTGTTTTTTGATCATGGCACCGATCGTTGTATTTACAGGAACAATGGATGCAGACGGAGTATATGCCGTGTTAAGCAGTTCAAGTTTTCATCTGATGGCAATTATATGTATGTTTTCAGGAATGATTGCTGCAACAGGGCTTGATATCGTAATGGGAAATGCTTTAGATAAATTAACCGGTAATGTAAGTGGAAAGAAAAAAGAAATGTTAATTTTTGCAATTCTTTATCTTGCATCAGGACTGGTATCATTTGTTCTGCAGAACAGTTATGTTGCAATGGCATTTTTGCCGGTGATTTTCAGTATAGCTAAGAAAAATAAGATCAGTCATTCAAAAATGATTTTGTTTGTAATTTATGCAAGTACTTTAGGTGGTGCTTGTACCCTGATTGGAACACCGACAAATATTTATGCAAATACAGCGCTTGAAGAAGCTGGACTTAAGCTTTTTGGCATGTTTGATTTTGCCTGGGTAGGTATTCCGATTTTTATCCTGGGTGGAATCTATATGATCGTGATGAACCGCTGGTGCCCGTCTTATGAGGAAACAGTGCCAAGCAATTCAGAGATAGAGGCAGCTACAGAAATTACACCTGAGATGAAAAAGAAACAGATGGTTGTAGGAATCAGTTTCCTGTTATTTGTACTTGCTCTGATTCTGGATTCGCTTACAGATATTACAGTGAACCCGAATTTTATCGGATATGCACTGATCGCGGTTTCGGTTCTTACAACTGTTGTAAAACCAAAAGAAGTAATCACTTCATTCGATGTTGATATGGTACTTTTCTGTGCAGGTATCAATTTGATCATTGCAGTTATGAAGAACAGTGGACTTGGGGAAGTGTTTGGAGCTGTTGTGCTGAGTATTCTTGGAGATACGAAAAATCTGTATCTGATCACAGCAGTATTGTTCCTTGGATCGGCAATTGCAACACAGTTTATGAACAATATGGCAACCGCAGGAGTACTTGCCCCGATTGGGATCTCTATTGCAGAATCAATGGGAGCAAACCCACAGGCAATTGTTCTTGCAATTGCAATCGGAGCAGGATGCTCTTTCCTGACACCGATCGCATCAGGAACAAATCAGACATTAATGATCTTTACAAACTTAAAATTTACTGACTTTGCAAAATTTGGATGGCCATTGGTTATTATCAGTTTTATATGCTGTGTAGGAATTCTTCCATTGGTATTCCCGTTCTTTTAAAAGACAGAAAAGAGTTATGTATAACAAAGGGGGCAAAATTTTGTCCCCCGTTTCCAGTTTAAAATAAAGTTAGATGAGGTGGCAGCATGAACAAAGAATTAACCTATTCAACTCCGGAAGAGGAAGGCGTATCATCAGAATATATTATTAATTTTCTGAACGAGATGGAAAAAAGAGAAGCAGAGATCCATGGAATCATGATCTTGAGAAACAATAAAGTTATATTTGAAGCATATAATGAACCGTATCGGAAGGAAATCCCACATATTGTCCATTCTTTTACAAAATGTTTTACAAATACAGCGGCGGGAATTGCATATACAAAAGGACTCATAAAGCTGGAGGATAAGGTACTTGATTATTTTCCGGAATATCGTGAGGCAGCAAATGAGTATCTTCAGAAGCTTACGATACGGAATTTACTTACGATGCGCAGTGGACAGGAAAGAAGTATAGGTGGAAATGAATGGAGACCATTAAAAACCAGCTGGCTGGATGCATATTTTAAAGTACCGTTTGTAAAAGAGCCGGGAAGTGAATTTATGTATTCAAGTGGGAATTCTTATATTACGTCAGCGATCGTACAGCGTATTACAGGAAAAACATGCCATCAATTGATCGAAGAAGAACTGGCACCGTACATTGGTCTGGAGAAGTTTAGCTGGGGAGAAAGTCCGGAAGGAATCTGTTCAGGTGGAAATGGTGTGAGCATTACGGTAGAAGGAATGGCCAGACTTGGGTTACTTTATCTGAATCAAGGAAAATGGGGAGAAAAACAATTATTAAGTGCTGATTGGGTGAATCTTGCACTCGGTAAAAAAGATCCACAACCAAGGAAAGTAGGAGAAAAAGATTATAATTTTCACTGGACACATACGGGTGATATCTGGTGTGCAGATGGAATGTTTGGGCAGACCTGTGCGATTGTTCCGGAACAAAATATGGTAATTGCTATTACTGCGGCAGACAGTAATTACCTGGAGACGGAACTGATTCAAAAAGAGATTTTGGATCCGATGAAAGAAGAAAGAAATTTCGCTGAAAAGATGTGGAATGTATTAAAAAATAAAGGTCTCAGAATGTCTCTGGAAAATAAAAACAGATCTGTCAGTAACAAAATGGTTTCAGGAAATCGGAAAATAGAAATGGAACCTTTTGAGAATGAAGATAGAATAGAAAAAACAGGTCTGGAATTTTTAGAAGATAAAGTAATATTCTGGATGAAAGATAACAGAGGAACACATTTTGTAGAAGCAGGACTGGACTGTTGGATTCATGGGGAAACCTCTATGACAGGTGGATATCTGCACCATCAGTATGAGATGGATGAAATGAAAATTGCTGCATGTGCTTACTGGAAATCAGAAAATGTGTTGATGATGGAATGGCGCTATCCGGAGATGGCTTTTTTTGATCATGTGTCTTTTGAATGGAAAGAAGACAGGGTATATATGAAACGCTGGGTGAATATGAATTCACAGGCACTGGAAAGACCAGTTGTAACAGCAAAAATATGCGAATCTTAACAATTATTAAGAAAACCATAGGTGTTTCTGTAAGGTAAGAGCCCTATGATAAACACAACGAAGCAAATACTAATGCAAATGGATGTTAAGGAGGAAGCACGAATGGAAATCAAGAAACCTGCAATTGCAGGAACATTAGAATCCAGTGACTGCCAGGTAACAGTAGAAGCCGGAGAAGGAAAAGTTGATTTTTCACTGGAAAGCGCAGTGATCAATCAGTATGGAAACCAGATTAAGAAAGTAGCTTATGAAACACTGGAAAATCTGGGAATCGATAATGTAAAGCTTACAATCGTAGATAAAGGAGCCCTTGACTGTACGATCAAAGCAAGAATCGAAGCAGCTGTTTACCGTTCGGTAGGACAGATTGAAGATTTACCGTGGGGAGGTGCGATCAGATAATGAATCCGAATAAAAAAAGACTTAGAAGAACTATGATGTTTTTAAATGCACAGAAACCGGGACTGATCAAGGATCCTTATATTTACAAACCGGATTCCATCATGCTTGACCTGGAAGATGCGGTTGCAGAAAACCAGAAAGATGCAGCCAGATTTTCTCTTTATCATGCACTTAAGACGATTAATTATAGAGGATGTGAACGTGTTGTCAGAATTAACGGACTGGACACTCCTTACTGGAAAGAAGATATCCGCTGCGCAGTAGCAGGTGGCTGTGATGCGATTCGTATTCCAAAGACAGAATCCGCACAGGATGTAAAAGTGGTAGAAGCAGAAGTTGTTCAGGCTGAAAAAGATTTTGGACGCGAAGAAGGAAGCGTTCTGATCATGGCAGCTATTGAATCAGCACGAGGCGTGATGCGTGCACTTGATATCTGCGAATCTTCTGAAAGACTTTTTGGTATTGCCCTTTCCGGCGGAGATTACACCAAAGACCTTCAGACACACATCACCGGAACCGGAATCGAGCTTATGGGAGCAAGACAGAACATGGTGATCGCAGCACGAGCAGCTGGTGTACAGTGCTTTGATACTGTATACACAGACCTTGATGATATGGATGGTTTCCGTCAGGATGTTGAAAATATCCACCTGATGGGGTTTGATGGAAAATCCATCATCAACCCAAGACAGATCAACATTGTACATGAAATCTTTACACCAAAACAGAAAGATATCATTTTCGCAGAAAAAGTTGTCCGTGAAATTGATACAAAGAAAGCACAGGGAATCGGTGTATTTACAGTAGACGGTAAGATGATCGATATCGCTTTCTATGACGGAGCAAAGAGAACAATCGAGCTTGCAAAAGCTTCAGGTGTGTATAAGGGGGATTTATAAGATGATTAACGCAGTAGGTAGAGATATCCCGGAAGAGATTTTAAAAGCAACTGGCAAAGAAGTATTTCAGGGTGTGCATCATTTTGACGGACATGTCTATAAAAAACACGGACCGGAAGTAGAATGTGTGATCAATTCCAACGGAAGCAAGATGGTAGATAGTATCCATGATGTTCTTGTAAAATGTGGCATTAAAGATGGTATGACAGTCAGCTTCCATCACCATTTCCGTGAAGGGGATTACGTTGTAAATATGGTAATGAAAGAGATCCATGATATGGGGATCAAGGACATTACTATCTGTGCAAGCTCTCTTGGAAAAGCACATGATCCTCTGGTAGAGTATATTGAAGATGGAACCATTACAAATATCCAGTCATCCGGTGTGCGTGGAAAGATCGGAGAAGCTATTTCCAATGGTAAATTAAAAGGTCTTGCGATCATGCGTTCCCACGGCGGACGTGTACGTGCCCTGGTAACAGGTGAGACACAGATCGATATCGCATTTATCGGAACTCCTACCTGTGATGAGTACGGTAACTGCCGTGGTATCGGTGGAAAATCTGACTGTGGTGTACTTTCCTACGCAATGTCAGATGCTTTCCATGCAAACAAAGTCGTAGCAATCACAGACTGCATGGTTCCGTTTCCGAACTTTCCGGCACATATTTCAATGACAAAGGTAGACTATGTTGTAGAAGTAGACCAGATCGGTGATCCGAAGAAGATCGCAACAGGTGCAGCAAAACCGACCACAGATATGAGAAAGCTGATGATGGCCGATTACTGTACACAGTTCGTTGTAAATACACCGTATTTCAAAGATGGATTCTCTTATCAGACAGGTGTCGGCGGAGCTTCTATCGCATCTACTATTTCACTTGCAAAGGTAATGAAAGAAAGAAATATCCGCATGCGTTTTGGTGTGGGTGGTCTTACAAAGCCGATGTGTGACCTTCTGATCAACGGTCAGGTAGATGCACTTCTGGATACACAGGACTTTGACCTTGCAGCCGTAGAATCTGTAAAAGATCTGCATCATTTCCGGATCAGTGCAGGTGAGTATGCGAACCCGTTCAACAAGGGGGCAGTTGTCAATAAATTGGACTTCGTAATTCTTGCAGCTCTGGAAGTTGACGTACACTTCAACTGTAACGTTGTTGTAGATTCTAATGGTATGATTACAGGAGCGCAGGGTGGACATCCGGATACAGCAGCCGGAGCAAAATGTGCCATCGTTATCGCACCGCTTCTTCAGGGAAGAACACCGGCAATCTGTACAGACGTAACAACCGTCACAACACCGGGAGAAAGTGTAGACGTTGTCATCACAGATTATGGTATTGCAATCAATCCGAAGAGACAGGATCTGATCGAAGCAATGAAAGATGTAGACCTTCCGTTTAAGACCATCGAAGAATTACGTGATATCGCTTACTCTATCGCGGGGGAACCACAGAAGGTACAGTTTGGAGATCGTGTTGTCGGTGTCATTGAAAGCCGTGACGGTACCATCATGGATGTTGTCCGTCAGATTAAGCCGTTTGAATTTGATGATTAAATTCTGATCGGAAAACTTACAGGTTATTGGCAATTGGATATAAAAGGAGAACCGTATGGGAAAGAATCAGGCGGTAGAGAAAGCAGAATACTTTGCAGAATCGATTGGTCGGATGGCGTATCAGGCGCTGCTTGAGGAAGTCTATACGGTTCCCAAACCGGGGCTTGTAGATCCGTATTCCTGTGGTGCCCACACTGATATGGATGTGCAGACCTTTGAAAGAAGTGCAGAGGCGTTGTATCCGTGGTTTGTCAGAATGGCATACCAGGGATATCAGCTGACCTGTACGCCGGAAGATCTTTTCCGTGAAATCCGTAAGACCGGAATGCTTGCGGAGGAAGCCATGTATCGGGCAACCGGACATGTGAATACACATAAAGGGATGATCTTTACCCTTGGAATATTCAGTGCGGCAGCGGGAAGATGTATCCAGGAAGACGGAACGGTTACTTTGCAATCCATCCTTCGGATGGAGCAGAAGATGACTGCCAGGATCTTAAGAGCCGAAATTGAGATGTTGGGAAAGGAACCTGCGAAAAGTAACGGTGAGAAAAATCTCGTACAATACGGGACTACAGGGATTCGCGGGGAAGCGCTTGCCGGATACCCATCTGTTTTTCATATTGCGCTTCCGGTACTGGAGGATGGACTTTTGCGGGGAATGGAGTGGAACCGGATCAAATTACAGATCCTTTTTGCACTGATGAGCCGGGTGCAGGATTCCAACATTTTATCGAGAAAGAATCCGTCAGTACTCTATCAGGTACAGATGGAAGCGATGCAGTTTCTGGAGGAAGGCGGAGCCTACTCAGAAGATGCGTTAGACAAACTGATCCGCATGGATGCGGATTATATAAAGCGTGGTATCAGCGCGGGTGGGTGTGCCGATCTACTTGCCACCTCACTGTTTCTTGCGATGCTGTGCAATAAAATTCCAAACGAGAACGGGGCAATCCTGAACCTCTTTCCAGTTGTAAAATAGAGCGTATAATAACTGAGAACGGGAATCAAATTTTCTGCCATGAATATGGACTGCACCAGACTGGTGAGGAATAAAAAAGATGACTTTTCACAAATGAGTGGGTGAAAAGTCATCTTTTTATTTCATAGGAAATTCCAAAGGAACTTCCTATGAAATAAAAGGCACTGCGTGCCGGAGATGCGCACTCGCACGAAGATGAAGAATGTCGCAAGCGACCGCGCTCGGCGCGAGAATGTGCCGAGGCACATTCTTTTTTATTAGGAGAAGATTCTGGATGGAGCCTCTTCTTGATGAAAAGGTCGTTTACGGAACAAACCGGTATCCCAGTCCGCGGATTGTCAGGATATACGCCGGATTCTGTCTGTCGTCCTCGATCTTACCACGAAGCCGGTTGATGTAGACCATGATCGCATTGTCATCAACGGCAACCGTATTGCCCCAGACATGCTCATAGATCATATCCTTGGTGAAAACCTGCTGCGGATGCTTCATAAAAAGCAGAAGAAGTGCAGACTCCTTGGAAGAAAGGATAAGTTCTTCGCCATTTTTGTAAAAACGCATGGTTGTGGTATCATAGCTGAATGGACCGCATTCCAGAGTATCGGAATTGTCGAGTACCAGATTCTTGTTGCGGCGGATCAGTGCTTTTACTTTGGCACCAAGTACAAGCGGTCGGAACGGCTTAGTGATATAATCATCCGCTCCAAGTGAAAGCCCGTACAGAGAATCATAGTCTTCATTACGTCCGCTGACGATCATAACCGGAGTACTGATCCCCTGATTGCGAAGCCTTTTGATAACTTCAAACCCTTCCATATCTCCCAGCATGATATCCATAAGGATCAGGTCAAATGTATGATTTTTCAGGATGGACAGAGCATCCATGCCACAGTTTACTGTTGTTGTTTCCAGCTCATTGCTGTGCATTACTTTTTCCAGCAGCTTACAGATTGCCGGATCATCATCTACGATCAGTATTTTGTCAGCCATTGAGGCAACCTCCCAAAAGTAAAAATTTCAATAAATTCTATACAACTTATAAAAAACATTATAATATTAGAAAGAGAACAAGTCAATTGATAACAAACCGGGGACGAGAATGTATGAAGAAAAACAAAAAGACACTGATTGCTGCGATTCCACTTTTTTTAATCGTAATTCTTGTATTTGCAGGATTTGGTGTCTGGAAAAAGTACAGAGATACTTTGATGCAGAACCAGGAGGAACAGATGCTCCTGACAACCAGAATCCTGAGTGAAAATATGGCGATGTCCACAGAGGAATATGAGGAAAGTTTAAGCTTTCTTGCAAAAACAGCAGAGAACAGACCGCAGGATGAGGCAAAACAACTATATCGGGAATTTATAGACACACAGACCAGTTTTATCACGAATCTGTACCTGGAAGACGAACAGGGAAAGCTTTCAGAGAGTGTCAAGGATGTACAGATTGTAAGTTCACAGCTGCTCACTCAAAGCTCGGCAAAGAATAGCATTTATATGGAAAAAGATACAGGTGGGAAAATCTATAATGTATATAAGCGTGTTTTGAAGGATGGGAGAAAGATCTGTCTGATGATCGATGCGGAAAAATATTATCAGAAACTGATTTCGGGAATTCACATCGGAACGAATGGATACATTGTTGTCAAAGATGCAGAAGGAACGATCATCATGCATCCGAAGAAAGAACAATGGGGAATTCCGGTTATTGCAGGAAGGAAGAAAATGTATCCGGATCTGGATTACTCCAGTCTGGAGAAGATGATTGAGGATCAGAAGAAGAGAAAAGAAGGTATTTCTCATTATTATTCGTATTGGTGGACAAATGAAAAACGTCCGAGAGTACAGAAAATCAGTGCATATTCTCCGGTTCAGATCGGAGACAGCTTCTGGGTAGTCAGTGCGGTGATCGACTACGATGATCTGTACGAACCGATAGCTGAAGGTTTCTTGAAAATGGTATGTATTTTTGTTGGTATTTTGTTGGCTGCCGGTATTGCGGTTGTCTTATTTGGCAGAGTGATGCGTGATATGAGAAGAGCTGTGCGGGAGATCAATGATCTGAAAGAACTGAATGAGCAGTTGGAAAAAATGCATCGGAGCGAGCAGAGTATCGCACATCAGCAAAGACTTCAGATCATGGGAACTATGACAGGTGGTATCGCACATGAATTCAATAATTTTCTGACTCCGATCATGGGATATGCAGAGCTTCTGATGATGGAACTTCCGGAAGGATCAGAAGAACAGGACAGTGCAAAAGAAATTTATGAGGCTTCGGAAAAAGCAAAGGATGTAGTGCGCCAGATTTCGTCCCTGAGTCGAAAGAATGTAGAGACCGTTTATAAAAATATTTCGATAAAGAAATTCATGACGCGTGCAGAAAGGATGATGGAATCTGTCTGTACGCCTCTGATCCATATGGAAAGTGAGTTTTGTGTAGATGATGAAATGATCCTTGGAAATGCGACACAGCTGAACCAAGTGCTTTTAAATGTCTGCGTTAATGCGGTGCATGCGATTGGAAAAAATCAAGGAAATATCAGAATATCCTGCCATTCAGAAGAAAAAGAAAAACTGGCTCAGGGAGTGATTGAAAAGCTTTCGGATGTATGGAAAAAATATATCCATATCCAGGTGAAAGATAATGGGTGTGGAATGGATAAAGAGACGCTGCGTCAGATTTTTGATCCATTTTTTACAACGAAAAAAGGGGGAGAGGGTACCGGACTTGGACTGGCACTTGCGGAGCAGATTATTACTTCACATAAGGGATATATTTATGCAGAGAGCAAAAAAGGAGAAGGAAGTACCTTTCATATCTACCTTCCGGTACTGGATACAGAGCATATGCCACAGATTGTGCAGAATATTCCCAGAAAGGATTATCGGATCGTGGTGGCAGATGACAATGCAAAGGTATTGCAACTGCTGAAAAAGAATTTTGAGAAGATTGGGATCCAGATTCAGACCTGTATGAAAAGAGAAGAACTACAAAAATGTCTGGAACAGCAGGAGGCAGATGTACTGGTAGTAGACGAGACGATGGAGGATTGCAGTGGAGTGGATTTCTGTATGTCGCTTGCAGGCAGATATCCGGACATGCTGAAGCTTATTATTATTGATGGAGTCAGCCGTGAGGTGGCAGAGGCCCGGCAGAAAGGAATCATTGACGGATATGTAGAAAAACCGGTATCGGATACCGCAATTCTCGAGGCAATTCGGAATCGTGCCAACCAGCCGGTATAAGAAAAAAGACGCAGATATCTGTAAGGTGTAAGATAAGACAAACCCAACCTTAATACTTTTAAAGATTTACCTTAACAAAATGTAAGGAGGAATCTGTAAGAGTGTAAGGTTGGGTTTTTATAATGGAATCATCAAATAAATGGTACGAAAAAGTACCCGTACAAAAGGAAGGAGAAAATGCCATGAGTGAAGCGATGCTTGCCTTATTGGGATTTGCAACGATCATTGTAGTGATTGCGTTGCTTTTAAGAAATGTAACGGTACCGGCACTTGCGTTTGTCAGTGTATCCACTGTAACAGGTGCGATTCTTGTAGCGACCGGAACATTTACGATCAAAGAAATGGGGGAATTTATTTCAGCCGGTGTATCCGGAGTACACGGTACTGCGGCGTTGTTTATCTTCTCTGTACTCTTCTTTGGAATTATGACAGATGTAGGAATGTTCGATAAGATCATCAATGCATTGATGAAGAAGGTTGGAAGTAATGTAGTCGGTGTGGCAATGATGACCTGTATCATTGCGATGATCGGACATCTGGACGGAGGTGGAGCTTCCACATTCCTGATCACGATTCCGGCAATGCTCCCGGTGTACAAACGTCTGAATATGAGACCGACAACTCTGATGCTGATCTGTGTATCTGCAATGGGTGTTATGAACCTTTTGCCATGGGGCGGACCGACAATGCGTGCGGCTACTGTTCTTGGAATTGAACCGAATGCCCTGTGGAAACAGATCATTCCAATGCAGGTTGTAGGTATTTTCATTGCACTCGGAACTGCATTTATCTGGGGAAATATCGAAAAGAAGAGAGGTGCAGGCACTTCTTCAGCAGAAAAGATCGAGTATGGCGGAATTGAAGATGAAGCCGTAACAGATGATGAAAAGAATGAGCTTGCAAGACCGAAACTCTTTGTGTTCAATGTAATCGTAACACTGGTAGTGATCGTAAACCTGGTTCTTGCAAAGGTACCGTCTTACTATATCTTTATGGTAGGATGTGCAGTAGCACTTTTTGTAAACTACCCGGGTGCAAAAATGCAGGGTAAGATCATTAAATCCCATGCAGGTCCGGCACTTACCATGGCATCTACGATTCTTTGTGCAGGTGTATTTCTTGGAGTGATGCAGCAAACAGAGATCATGACTCATATGGCTAATGTACTTGCAAATGTAGTTCCACAGTCTATGGGAAGATTTTTACCGCTTATCGTAGGTCTGGTATCTGTACCGCTTACACTGATGTTTGATACCGATTCCTTCTTCTTCGGAATGCTTCCGGTACTGATCGGAATCGGAAACGAATTCGGTGTAAATCCGGCACATATTGCCATTGCAATGGTTGTTTGCCGTAACTGTGCAACTTTCATCAGCCCGGTTGTTCCTGCTACTTTCCTTGGAACCGGACTTGCCGGTGTGGAGATCAAAGATCACATCAAGAACAGTTTCTTCTGGATCTGGGGTGTAAGTATTATCTGTCTGATCTCAGGTATAATTCTTGGAGTTATCAAATTCTAGTTAGATAAATAAAAAGATCCTGTATTTCATGTGATTTGTACATGGAGTACGGGATTTTTTTGGATATGCATATAAAATGGTCTGATGATTGAAATGCAACGAAAGTGCTCGAAAATGTTATGCAGGGTATAAGATTTCAGGAAAATGTGATAGAGTTATTTTACTTCGATTTAGTTCTAAAATCGAAAAAGTATCTAATTAACCATAATCAGAAGGTATCTCATTTTCGGTGCTCAATTTTCGAGTAAACTCCCGACAATGAACAAAGCAAAAGAAAATATAGAAGTATGGGAGTTTGCCTTTACAAAGGATGACAGTATGTTAAAATATTTATAGTAGAAAAGTCAGATTTTCCTTTCTATATTTTTACAATGCAGAAAGGGGAATCATATGACAGAAGAAAAGAAACAATTAACAGAAAATCAGGATAGCTTTATAATGCATCCAACGGTAGATTTCTGCTTCAAGGAATTAATGGAGAATGCAAAAGTAAGACAGGGATTGATTGCGGCAATTCTAAAGAAAGATCCAGAAGAAATTCAGAAAACAAAGTTGATGCCAACAATTTTAAGGAAAGAATATCCGGAAGATAAATACGGGATTCTGGATGTAAGAGTTCTCTTGAAAAATGGAGAGCAGATGGATTTGGAAATGCAGGTGGTGCCATTTGAATTCTGGTTTCAGAGGAGCTTTTATTATCTGTCAAAGATGGTAACGGATCAAATGAAAACAGGGGATACTTATGATAGAATTAAACCGTGCATTCATGTTGGAATTTTGGACTTTAATTTCTTTGAAAATGATACCAGATGTTATCATGCGGGAATGTTCTGTGATAAAGAGACTGGAGAAGTGCTGACGGACTTGCTGCAGATTCATATTCTGGAATTGAAAAAGTTGCCACCGGAAAGTCAGAATGAAACTGGGATCATCCAGTGGATGCGATTTATGAGCGGAAAGAACAGAAAGGATTTTGCAAAGATGGCAGAGCAAAATGAATATATTAAAGAAGCTTATGAATGTCTGGAGAAGATGAGTGCAGATGAAAGAAAAAGAAGAGAATACGAAGAAAGACAAAAAATTTTGTGGGATCATAATTCGTTTATGAAAAGTGCAAAAATAATTGGGATGCGAGAAGGACGTGAAGAAGGACGTAAAGAAGGACGTAAAGAAGGGCGTAAAGAAGGGCGTAAAGAAGGGTACAGGGAAGCATTAGTTTCAATTGTTATAAAAAAATTGCAAAAAGGGATGTCAGCAGAGGAAATTGCAGATTTTCTGGAAGAGGATGTCTTGACGATACAGAGAATCTATGATATTGCCAATACCTATGCACCGGAATATGATATAGAAAAAATAGTACAAAAGTTGGGAAACACATCGGGAATGAAACAAAAGTAAGAAAAGAGTAAGTCAAATCAGATAGATGAGTGATTTGACTTACTCTTTTTTCGCATGTAATTAGTTGTTGTTCACTTATAAAGTAAAAACACCATATGAGGATGCCCTAAGGCATATGCCTTAGTATGAGGAATGTTTTACTTCAAAATTTTCCGCAAAATACAAGTAATAATTCCCACCACGCAGAATGGAAAATATGCCGGGTAAAGGGAACCAAATACCAGGATACCGCCTCTGATACCGGTAAACAGTTCGACATCCGCAGGAATTGCATTTGCCGCAAGGCTGAACAGGTAGGAAAGAACATATACCAGGACAAAATAAGTAAGTCCGCGTCCGGTTCCGTGTCGGATGCCACTTAATGTGAAAAAGAACGTAGACAGCATCCAGATCAGCATAACCGCTCCGACAGTCAGATAAGCAATCAGAGTAAGATCTGGATTGGATGTCAGTGTATTGATATCTCCATAATCAGACAGCTGATTCCAGAATGAAAAAAAGGTAATCGCCAGGATGATGGCGGACATCAGAACCGGTGCCGGGCGAAGGATGAAAGTGGTCAGTTTCTCAGCGGCAGTACTTCCGGTGCGGGCAATATTCCGGATTGGAGCAGCCAGTTCTTCGGAAGAGGAATCGGGACGTCTGCGGGAATTTCTCCGTTCTGTCCGTCTGGCTGGTCTTTGGCGGTCATAATAAGAATCCTCTTCTTCATAATCATCGTCATAATCAGGAGCAAGCCTGTCTGTTTCATCGTAGTAGTCGTCAGTTTCATAATCGTTAAGGTAGTCTGTGTCGTCATAACGGTCGTCATAATCATCCTGCCCCACAGGGATCGACGGGAGATCGCCTGTATAAGTTACTTCAAAGTTGTCATCAAAATAGTCGTCTATATTTTTTTTATTATTCATAAAACAAATACACCCTCCTTGTGCATAAGTGTATGGTAACTGTTTTGACAGTCTGTGTCAAATAAATAATGAGATGATTGTGAAATCTGAAAAATTGAAAATGGGTTAATGTAGCAAAGATGGAAAGAGAAAGAGTGGTAGGGGACATCATTCTATGGTAGAATAAATCTGTATGAAAAAATAAATGAGGACAGAAAAATATGGCAATCAATATAGCAACAAAAGCAATCCTGAAAATCCTGTCTTTTGGAGGGATTGATGTAGAAGTATCAAGGCAGCTTGCGGATCTGAAAAGACTGGATCCGATGAAAATTTTTTATAAAAAAATGGATCTGCAGGTATATAACGGAGATTATGAAGTTCCGATCCGGGTATTTTTCCCGGATGAAGCATCGTGTCTGGAAAAAGATCAGATCAAGGGACGAAAGATCATGCTTTTCCTTCACGGAGGAGGATGGGCGACTGAGCATGTGGAAAATTATGAGAGAGTATGTTCCCGGATGGCACAGGCGACGGGGCAGACTGTAGCAGCAGTAGAATACCGCCTGGCGCCGGAGCACAAGTTCCCGACCGGGCTTATGGACTGTTATGCCGTGGCAAGAGCATTGTATACGCATCCGGATACAAAGCCGGAGGATATTACTCTGATTGGAGACAGTGCAGGTGGCAATCTGGCAGCTGCATTGTCCATTATGGCACGGGACCGTGGCGAATTTATGCCAAAGAGACAAATTCTGATCTATCCGGCAGTCAATAATGATTATTCAGAGAAGAGTCTGTTCTCTTCTGTAAGGGAGAACGGGCAGGATTATCTTCTGACGGCAGGCAAATTAAAAGATTATATCAATCTTTATGCAGGTTCGGAAGAGGACAAGTTAAATCCATATTTTGCACCGATTCTGGAGAAAGATCTGTCAGGACAGCCGGATACACTGATCCTGACGTCAGAATTTGATCCGCTCCGGGATGAGGGAGAAGCGTATGGAAGACGTCTTGCAGAGGCAGGTAACCGGGTGGAAGTACACCGGATCAAGGATGCACTTCACGGATATTTTGCACTGGGAATCCGGAGTCTGCATGTACAGGAAAGTTTTGAATATATCAATCATTTTCTGGAGGGGGAATAGAAAATGCCACAGGCAAATGTAAAGCACTGGAGAAGGCTGGACAATGCAGCGAAGCTTTTTCCGGCGGCGAGCAGTAAAAGGGATACCCGTGTATTCCGGTTCTACTGTGAATTGAAAGAGGATATACAGCAGGAGATCCTGCAGAAGGCGGTAGACAGGACACTGGAAAAATATCCGATCTTTCTGTCCGTGCTGCGAAAGGGACTGTTCTGGCATTATCTGGAACAGAGTAATAAAAGACCGGTTGTAAGAGAAGAGTATAAGGAGCCGTGCAGCAGCCTTTATATCCGTGATAAGAGAGATTTGCTTTTTGAAGTGACTTATTACAAAAAGAGAATTAATTTTGAGGTCTTTCATGTGCTGACGGACGGAACCGGTGCCAGTGAATTTGTACGGGAGCTGGTGAAAAATTATCTGTATCTGGCACATCATGAGGATGGACTGGAGGATGTGGTTCTGTCAGAGTATTCGGAGAGCCTTTTCGATCAGGAAGCAGATGGATTTGAAAGATATTATTCCCGCCAGGCAGACCGCAAAAAAGAGAAAAAACCGGCAGCGCATCAGCTTCGCGGAAACCGGCGTGAGCTTGGAAGCCTGCAGACGACAGAGGCAGAAATTCCGGTCGAAGAACTGAGGCATCAGGCAAAGACTTATGGTGTATCGATGACGGTATTTCTGACTGCGGTATATCTGTGTGCGATTCACCGGACAATGACAAGACGGCAGGAAAGCAAGCCGGTTGTACTGATGGTTCCGGTAAATCTGCGTAATTTCTTTCCGACCAATACAATGCTCAATTTCTTCAACTGGATCGAACCGGGATATCATTTTCAGGGTGGAAAAGAAGAGTTCACAGATGTTGTGCAAAAAGTAAATGCATGCTTTAAAGAAGAACTGACAGCGGAAAAGATGGAGAAGCGGATGAACGATTACTTCGCCTTGCAGGTGCATCCAATCCTGAAATTTGCGCCGCTGGAACTGAAAAATGTCTGTATCAATATCGGGGCGAGGACGGCAGAAAGTGATGTGACCGCTATTTTTTCCAACATGGGAATCATCCGGATGCCGGAAAGCTATGAGACGTATATCAGGTATTTTGGTGTTTATACAAGTACGCCGAAGGTAGAGCTTTGCATGTGTTCTTTCCGGGATAAGATTTATCTGGGATTTACGTCCAGATATGACTGTGATGCGATCAAGGACAACTTTTTCCAGATTCTGAAAGAGCAGGAAGTAAAGCCTGAGATCCTTGAAGTGGAGTATCCGGAAAGTGTGATGACAGAAGCGAAAGGAATGCAGATTTTCAAAATATTTACATTTCTTTGCATGATCGCGATTGTGGCGGCACTGGGAGTGGATTATAGCATTGATACGAATTTCCATCTGTCATTGTTTGTGTGCGGCGGTGCGTTCAGTATGTGGTTGGCGCTCGCAGTCGGTTTCTTCAAGCGGTACAATCTGCTGAAGAATGCCATGTGGCAGCTGATCATTGTGACAGTCGGCTGTATTATCTGGGACTGGCTGACCGGCTGGCATGGCTGGTCGATTGACTTTGTGCTTCCGGGAGTCAGTGGCTTGATTATGATTTCGATGCTGATCATATCGAGGGTGTATTACCGTCAGGCGAAGGACTATCTGGTGTACTTTGTGATGGCGGCGCTTTACGGAATGATCTTACCATTTATCTTTTTGCTGACTGGTAAGGTACGAATTGTATTTCCGTCTGTGATTTCAATTGGGATGGGCGTGCTGATGCTGATCGGACTGGTGCTTTTCAAGGGAAAAGAAATGCGTCAGGAAATGGAAAAGAATTTACATGTATAAATCGGTGGTGCCGCAAAATTATCTGGATTGATGATTTTGCGGCACCATATTTTTTGCATTTAAATATCTGACGAGTGCGGTGATCTGGATCAGAAGTTCTTCCTGATGCTTTGCATCGAGTTCTTTAAATAAAGAAAGAACTTGGAATTCAAAACGAAGCAAAGAAACAGAAGGATCCGGTTCACCAATTTCCAAAGCTTCATCTGCAGAGATGCCATACAGATTGGCAAGGGTTGCGAAAGTGGAGAGATCCGGCTCGGCAACGTTATTCTCATAACCGGACAGAGATTTTCTGTGGATACCGGTCAATTCCATCACTTGTTTCTGGGTATATTCTTTATTCTCACGGGCGTTTTTCAGAATTTTACCAATATCTTTCATGAAAATGTTCCCCCTTCAAACATAGTATAAGTTCATTATAAATGGTCAGAGCAGGAAAAAGCAATAACAATTTATTTTGATTTTTTATCGAGATAGTCTGCGAGAGATTGAAACTGAATCAAAAGTTCTTCCTGGTGGCTGGTGTCAAATTTTTGGAAAAGAGTAAGCATTTTTCGTTCGCAGCGCGAAAGGGAAAAATGCGAGGGGGGATAGAAGTCTTAATTCCTAATACTTCATCCGCAGAAAGTTGATATAAGCGGAGGAATCTGGCAAATGTGTCAAGATCTGGTTCAGCTACACTGTTCTCATAGCCGGACAGAGTCTTGCGGTTGATACCGGTCAGTTCCATTACTTTCTTCTGAGTATAAAAATTATCTTCACGTGCTGTCCGGAGAATTTCTCCAATATGTTCCATGAGCAGGTCTTCCTTTCTAAGAGTTCTTATATAGTATAAGCGAAATCTGTATATGTTATTACCTATTATAATGGAAATTGATATTAGGAAGTGGAAAGTCTTAAAAAAGGTACTTTTAATAATAAAAATCTTAAAAAATAAGACTAAAGGGTATTGGTGCGGAGTTTTTCGATAGATTTCGATAAATAATAAAATACATGACAAAAATATTAAAAAAGTTGGAAAAGAGTGGGACTGATAATGAAATAATTAACGGTTCGTCAAAGTGAACAAAAGAGAAGGATGTTTATGAGAAAAAACACAGAAAGTCTTAGAATTCGAACACAATCAATTGACATCTTAAAAATTAAGACATATAATAACAGTGTATGAATATGCCGCAATGTGAAAACTAGATAATAGACACAAGAGGAGATATTGGCGGTATAACCTCTCGGAAATGAAGTCAAAGTCAGAAGCCATTTAACGAAAATATTTGTCTCTACGCGTTGGATGGCTTTTGAAATAGTAGAAACTGTTTTTACAGGCAGGAAAATAGTTTCTGCGAAAATTTGAATAAAAAGGGGGGACATACGAGAGAGACTTATACTCAAAATTAAGAAAGGATGGAAAAAAGGTTATGAAAAAGAGTATGAGAAAAATCCTTGTTGCATGCCTTACATTAGCGATGTTAATGGTTAACTCGTTGAATGTTTTTGCTGCTGTCAGCGAGGATTTTAATATCAAGTTTATTTTCCATGACACTGATAATAATGATCAGGTCATCAAGGAAGAATACCTGACTGTAAATGGTACAGAAGGGGTGGCACAGGATGTAGACTTTAGTTCTATTATGCCAGAAGGATATGAGGTAGATAGTAGATTTACAGAATCTACAACAGTATCTGTTACACCTTATCTGGATGGAACTTCAAGAGAGGTTTATGTGAAAAAGGTTCAGCAGACTGTAACTACATTATATGTAACATATCAGCTGGCAGATGGAAATGTAGTTGATACTCAGACTGTAACAACAGGAGCAACAGGAGCAGAAGGCGAAGCATGGACATTTATGCTTGGTTGTGATGGATATGAACTTCCGGAAGGTTACAAACTCGCAGAAGGAGAAGAAAAATACACTACTGTTTCTGTACCGTTTGGAGCAGCATCAGGAGTTACACTTACTGTTGAACCAATCAACGGTACAGTAGATCCAGTTAAACCAGCAAAAGAAACTGTATTAAATATCACATTTGAAACAGTTGACGGAACAAAAGTTGGAGAAACAACAGCAAAGACAACAGCAACAGGTGGAGAAGGTGAAGCATGGACATTCATGCTTGGACAGGATTATCAGCTTCCAGAAGGTTACAAACTTGCAGAAGGTAAGGATCAGACAACAAATATCCAGATTCCGTTCGGTGCTGTAGGAGGAGCTACAATTATTGTAGAACCAATCAAGAGTGATGTTACAGCAAAAGAAACTGTATTAAATATCACATTTGAAACAGTTGATGGAGAAGTTGTTGGAGAAACAACAGCAAAGACAACAGCAACAGGAGCAGAAGGCGAAGCATGGACATTTATGCTTGGAACAGATTATCAGCTTCCAGAAGGTTATCAGCTTGCAACAGGTGTTGATCAGGTAACAAATGTTCAGGTTCCGTTTGGAGCAATGGGTGGACATGTTCTTATTGTAGAACCAATCAACGGTACAGTAGATCCGGTTGAACCAGCAAAAGAAACAGTATTAAATGTAACATTCGAAACAGTTGATGGAGAAGTAGTTGGTACAACAACAGCATCTACAACAGCAGTAGGTGGAGAAGACGAAGCATGGACATTCATGCTTGGAGAAGACTTCCAGCTTCCAGAAGGCTATCAGCTTGCAGAAGGCGTAGATCAGGTAACAAATATCCAGGTTCCATTTGGAGCAACAGCTGGACATACTATGATCGTAGAAGCAGTTCCTTCAGAAACAGTAGAGACAGTATTAAATGTAACATTCGAAACAGTTGATGGAGAAGTAGTTGATACAACAACAGCAAAAACAACAGCAACAGGTGGAGAAGGCGAAGCATGGACATTCATGCTTGGAACAGATTTCCAGCTTCCGGAAGGCTATCAGCTTGCAGAAGGTGTAGATCAGGTAACAAATATCCAGGTTCCATTCGGAGCAACAGCTGGACATACTATGATCGTAGAAGCAGTTCCTTCAGAAACAGTAGAGACAGTATTAAATGTAACATTTGAAACAATCTATGGAGAAAAAGTTGGAGAAACAACAGCATCCACAACAGCAGTAGGTGGAGAAGGCGAAGCATGGACATTCATGCTTGGAACAGACTTCCAGCTTCCGGAAGGTTACCAGCTTGCAACAGGTGTTGACCAGGTAACAAACATCCAGATTCCGTTTGGAGCAATTGGTGGACACACAATGATCGTAGAACCGATCCCAGCAGAAACAGTAGAAACAGTTTTAACTATCACATTTGAAACAGTTGATGGAGAAGTTGTTGATACTAAGACTGTATCCACAACAGCAGTAGGTGGAGAAGGCGAAGCATGGACATTCATGCTTGGAACAGACTTCCAGCTTCCAGAAGGCTATCAGCTTGCAGAAGGTGTAGATCAGGTAACAAACATTCAGGTTCCATTTGGAGCAACTGGTGGACATACAATGATCGTAGAAAAGATTCAGTCTGTAGACCCAGTTGATCCAGTAGATCCAGTAGATCCAGTAGAGCCAACAGATCCGACTGATCCGACAACACCAGATGATACTAAAAAAGATGACAACAAAGCTGATGACAAAAATAACAGCAAAGTTGACAACACAAAAGCAGATAAAACAGCAAACAAAGCTAAAAAAGCTGAGAAGAAAGCAGAAAATGCAGAAACACCTCAGACAGGAGATTCAGCTCATGTAGTAATGAACATTCTTGTAATGGCTATTTGTGCAGCTGCAATTGTTACTGTAATTTGCAGAAAAAGACACGTTCGTTAATAAGAACAGTCTTAAGTAAAATAAGGTAATACTTAATTGCCAGAGGTGTCGGAAAAGATGCTTCTGGCAATTATATTAAGGAAAAGAAAATGAAAAAAAGATTAATAATAGGTGCAGTAATTTGTTTAAGTATCATGACCATTTTTGGCTGCGGAAGTAAAAAAAGTGAAAAAAAAGACAAAAAATTCGAAATAACAATCAATAATGATACGAAAAGTTTTTATGATAAAATTGAAAAAACAGATAAAGAAATTCCAGATGATTCAAAACAAAAAATAGAAGAAGGAATTCAAAACTGGGCTAAAGCAACTATAGGAATTGATGATAGCTTTTCCGATGATACAAAAAAAATAACAGATGAAAAGTTATATGAAATTATTACATCAGATAAAGAAAGAGAAAAAATAAAGCAGCAGAGGGAAGAATTTTATAAAGATAGTAAAATTCAGACAGATAATATTACAGTAGAAATTAAAAAAGCAAGTGAAGCTTTATATAATGAAAGAACTATTGGGTATGTGGAAGCTAAAGTAACAGTAGAAGGAAAAAGAAATGATGATTCATTTACTAATAAATACGATTTGGTATTATTAATGGATTATCAGGAAGATGTAGCG
This sequence comes from Coprococcus sp. LG101-27, assembly GCF_027695515.1. Taxonomy (NCBI): domain Bacteria; kingdom Bacillati; phylum Bacillota; class Clostridia; order Lachnospirales; family Lachnospiraceae; genus Coprococcus; species Coprococcus sp. LG101-27. The sequence continues at coordinate 136,884 of NZ_JAQEUJ010000004.1, read as the reverse complement.
TCTGTCTATGAAGTTGTTGATATTAAAACAGAGTAAAAAGAAAGAAACGCAGTGTGGATATTCAAACTGCGTTTCTTTTTGTCATATACTTAATTACCCAACAATCCGATATTTCTTTTCTACCTTATTCAGAACTTCATGTCCATCTTCTGTTACCAGAACGAGGTCTTCTACACGGACGCCGTACTTGCCTTCAATATAGATACCAGGCTCGATGGAGAAGATCATACCAGGTTCAGCCACATTTTTATTGATCGGGCTGACATCGCCATATTCATGGTCTTCCTGTCCGATGAAGTGTCCAAGGCGGATCTTCCAGTATTCGCTGTAGCCTTTTTCATCGATGTAGTCTCTTGCCTGTGCATCAATATCACAGAAACGTGCTCCCGGCTTGATCGCAGCTTCTGCCTTTTCGACAGCAGTGCGGACAATATCATGAATGTTAGCCTGCTCATCATCTACGCTCTTGCAGTAGAAAGTTCTTGTCATATCTGAACAATATCCATGCCACACGCAGCCCATATCGATCAGGATACATTCACCGGCTTTTAAGGTTCTAGTCTCACTTGGTGTATGATGCTGGTCAGCTGCATTCGCACCGAAACATACGATGGTATCAAAGCTTACACCACTCGCACCTTCTTTGAGGTATTCTGCATCGATAAAATCAGCAATCTGCTTTTCGGTCATACCTTCTTTGATATAAGCAGCAGCTCGTTCCATTACCAGATCATTGATTTCTGTAGAATGTTTCATGATTTCAATTTCTTCGGCATTCTTTACTGCGCGGACACCATCTACACAGTCAGATCCCCATACGGTCTTCAGCTCAGGGCAGCGCTCCTGAAGCGGAATAAGAAAACGTGCCGGAAATACTTTATCGATACCGAGTACGCCTTTGGTGTCGATATGCCTGGTCAGAACACCAATCTGATCGTCCATATCGCTGAACCATACTTCTTCAAAACCTGTATTGGAAACATAATACAGATAGTTCAGGAAAATCGTGTGCTTTCCGCTTGTACGAAGCAGCAGGGCATATAATCTTTCCCCAGGATTTACCGTGATGCCTGTTAAGAAGCGGATGCTGAGTGGATCAGATACAAGTAACTGATCGATTCCTTTTTTTCTCATTTTTTCCAATACGCGTTCCATTCTTTCGTTCATTGCTATAATGCTCCTCTCTTAAATACACTACACCAATCATAGCACATTACAGGTAAAATATGAAGAGAAAGCTGTCATCTATTTTTTTAAATGTGTCTTATGCGTTGCCGGTCACAGGTACTGTGAACAGTAACTTTTACGAACAGTGCAGGATCTTCTTTGCATTTTCTACGCGTTCTCTCGAAGGTGGATTGATCCCTTCGAGGGGATAATCAAGTCCCAGCTCTTTCCATTTGTAGGCACCAAGTGTGTGATAAGGCAGGATTTCTACTCTTTCTACATTATCAAGTGTCTGGATAAAATCATTTAACCGGTTTAAGTATTCATCATAGTCGCTGCGCTCCGGTACGAGCACATGGCGGATCCAGACAGGTTTTTTGATATCGGAGAGAAAACGGATCATATCCAGAATGTTTTTATTCGTTTTTCCGGTCAGTTCTTTGTGAGCTTTTTCATCGATATGTTTGATATCAACAAGAAGAAGATCGGTATACTGCATCAGCTCCTGAAATTTGGAGAAAAATGGTTCTTCTCTGGTAAAAGGACCACCTGCAGTATCAATCGTTGTGTGAATACCTTTTGCCTTTGCTTTTTTGAAAAGATCCAGCAGAAAATCAATCTGTAGGAGGGGTTCTCCGCCGCTTACGGTGATTCCACCGCCATTTTTCCAGTAAGTGCGGTAACGCAGAGCCTGCGCAAGAAGCTCATCGGCACTGCGCCAGGTGGCGCCGTTTTTATCTGTCATATTCCAGGTGTCAGGGTTATGGCAGAACTGACATCTCAGTGGACATCCCTGAACAAATATAATAAAACGTACCCCAGGCCCGTCAACAGAACCAAAGCTTTCTGTAGAGTGAATAAGTCCTTTGATTTGAGTCATATGAAAATCTCCTTTTTCATTGTGTGATTGGAAAACTGCGGATCAGGCAGAGTCTTTTAAATGCCTTAGTATGCAGGAAAAGTTGCCAGCAGCATCTCTGTATGTGCCGAAAGTCATGCACTTTAAAATGCATGACTTCCAGCATAACGATATGTTTGGCAAAAGAGTGTAAGTTCGGTAATTACATACGATCGTGGCAGGTTCTTGCGATCACATCGAGCTGCTGTTCGCGTGTAAGGTCGATGAACTTAACCGCATATCCTGATACACGGATCGTAAAGTTTGCGTATTCTTCTTTTTCCGGATGTTCCATAGCGTCAAGAAGTTTTTCTGTTCCGAATACGTTGACGTTCAGATGGTGAGCACCCTGAGAGAAGTATCCGTCCATAACATTTACCAGGTTGTTAATGCGTTCCTCCGGAGTATGTCCGATTGCATCCGGGTTGATGGTCTGGGTGTTAGAGATTCCGTCAAGTGCCCATTCGTAAGGCAGCTTGGCAACGGAGTTCAGGGAAGCAAGAAGTCCGTTCTGTTCTGCACCGTAGCTTGGGTTTGCTCCAGGTGAAAGCGGTGCGCCTGCTTTTCTTCCGTCCGGAAGAGCACCGGTAGCTTTTCCATATACAACGTTTGAGGTAATGGTAAGGATAGAAGTTGTCGGTTCGGATTCACGGTAGGTGTGATGCTTTTTCAGTTTCTTCATAAATGTCTGAAGAAGCCATACTGCGATATCATCTGCGCGGTCATCATCATTTCCGTATTTCGGGAAATCACCGGTTGTCTCGAAATCTACAACGAGTCCGTTTTCGTCACGGATTGTTTTCACTTTTGCATATTTGATCGCACTTAAGGAGTCAACTACATGAGAGAATCCTGCGATACCTGTTGCAAATGTACGACGTACATCGGTATCGATCAGTGCCATCTGAGATGCTTCATAGTAGTATTTGTCATGCATGTACTGGATCAGGTTCAGTACGTTTACATACAGTCCGGCGAGCCAGTCCATCATCTTGTCGTATTTAGCCATTACTTCATCATAATCAAGGTATTCAGAAGTGATCGGTGTGTAAGCCGGTCCTACCTGATCTTTTGACTTGCAGTCGACACCACCGTTGATCGCGTAAAGAAGGCATTTTGCAAGGTTTGCTCTTGCTCCGAAAAACTGCATTTCTTTACCAGTCTGTGTTGCAGATACGCAGCAGCAGATAGAATAGTCATCGCCCCATACCGGACGCATTGCATCATCATTTTCATACTGGATAGAACTTGTTTCAATAGAAATATGTGAAGCGTAGTCCTTGAAGTTCTTCGGAAGACGTTCTGTGTAAAGTACAGTCAGGTTCGGTTCCGGAGAAGGTCCCATGTTTTCCAGGGTGTGCAGGAAACGGTAGTCTGTCTTTGTTACCATAGAACGTCCGTCCTGTCCCATTCCGCCGACTTCCAGTGTAGCCCAAACCGGGTCACCAGAGAAGAGCTGGTTGTAAGATGGGATACGTGCGAACTTAACCATACGGAATTTCATTGTCATATGGTCAACTAATTCCTGAGCTTCTTCTTCGGTAAGGATTCCTGCTTCCATATCTCTCTTGATGTAAATATCAAGGAAGGTAGATACACGTCCGACGCTCATGGCAGCTCCGTTCTGAGTCTTGATTGCTGCAAGGTATCCGAAGTACAGCCACTGGAATGCTTCTTTTGCGTTCTTAGCCGGTTCGGAGATATCGAATCCATAGGAAGCAGCCATTTCTTTCATGCCTTTGAGGGCGCGGATCTGTTCTGCAAGCTCTTCTCTTTGCCGGATCACGTTGTCACGCATAGAGCCATATCCGCAGTTTGCAAGGTCATCCTGCTTCATGGCGATCAGGAGATCGATTCCGTAGAGGGCAACACGGCGGTAATCGCCGACGATACGTCCTCTTCCGTAAGTATCCGGAAGACCGGTAAGGATTTTTGCGTGACGTGCTTTTTTCATTTCCGGTGTGTAGGCATCAAATACTGCCTGGTTATGTGTTTTATGATAATCTGTAAAGATTTTATGGAATTTCGGGTTTGGTTCATATCCGTAAGTTTTGCATGCTTCCTCAGCCATTTTGATTCCACCGAACGGCATAAATGCACGTTTCAGAGGTTTGTCAGTCTGAAGACCCACAACCTGTTCTTTATCTTTCAGTTCTTCGCAGATATAACCTGGACCGTAAGCGGTAAGAGAAGATACCACTTCTGTTTCCATATCCAGAACGCCGCCTTTTGCACGTTCTTCTTTCTGGAGTTCCTGAAGCTTGCCCCAGAGCTGGTTTGTTGCTTCGGTCGGGTCTGCAAGGAATGAAGAATCTCCCTCGTAAGGTGTGTAGTTGTTCTGGATAAAATCACGAACGTTGATTTCTTCTTTCCAGAGTCTTCCTTCAAATCCCTGCCATTGTTCTTTCTGCATCATTTGGTTATTCCTCCTTCTTGTGGGTGAGCCATAGTAACTATGACCCGGTTATTATACACTGTGTTGCTGCAATTTATGCCCGGAAAGTTCTGGCAAATTCCAGACATATGAAAAGGTTCAGCCAGAAGAACCGATGGATGTTTACGCCTTTTATATAGCCCTGATTTATGATAATCTTATAAAAATGCGTAAAAAAAGCCGGCATCTGAGCTGAATCGCCCAGACGGTCGGCTAAATAATCAAATCCTCATATTTCCCTGTGGTTCATTCCACTTCCGTCAGTCATATGAGCAACTTTAATTTAACAAATTGCTATATAGATGTCAATGACAAAATTGTTTTTTTGAAAAAACATAATAATGATGTGAGTGTCAATAAGTATAAACACCGAGAAAAGCTTAACATTTATCAAGAAATCTCTCAATCGAATTGAGGCATGTACCTGGAATAGAACATAAAAAATGTTAAAAAAATATCAAGCATCTATTGAATTCTGTTTTTTAGAGGATTATAATAAAAACATCAGGTGATTTACAAAATAAAGGAGGATTTTTATCATGGCAAGAAAAGTTGTTTTAGCAGGAGCATGTCGTACAGCAATCGGTGTAATGGGCGGACAGTTTGCAAATACATCGGCTGTAGAACTTGGAACGATCGTAATCAAAGAAGCTCTCAAAAGAGCGGGCGTTTCTCCGGATCAGGTTGACGAAGTGTATATGGGAAATGTTATCCAGGCAGGCAACGGACAGAACCCGGCACGTCAGGCAGCTGTATATGCAGGAATCCCGAATGAAGTACCGGCAACAACTATCAACGTACTTTGTGGATCCGGTCTTCACTGTGTAAACCTTGCAGCGAAGCTGATCGCAGCTGGAGATGCAGATATCATCGTTGCAGGTGGTATGGAAAATATGACAATGGCTCCGTACATGTTGAGAAACGGACGTTATGGATATCGTATGGGAAATGCGACAATCGAAGATGCTATGATCAAGGATGGTCTGACCGACGCATTCCATAATTATCACATGGGAATCACAGCAGAAAATATCTGCGAACAGTGGGGACTTACAAGAGAAGAACTGGATGAATTTGCAGCATGGTCTCAGAACAAATGTGAAAAAGCAATGGCAGAAGGTAAATTTAAAGACGAGATTGTTCCGGTCGAAGTGAAGAAGAAAAAAGAAACGATTCTTGTAGATACAGATGAAGGTCCTCGTAAAGGAATCACAAAAGAAGGTCTTGCAAAACTTCGTCCTGCATTTAAGAAAGACGGTATGGTTACAGCAGGTAACGCATCCGGAATCAATGATGGTGCAGCTGCACTTATCGTTATGAGCGAAGAAAAAGCAAAAGAGCTTGGCGTAACACCTATGGCAACATGGATCGGCGGAGAACTCGCAGGATGTGATCCGGCGATCATGGGAATCGGACCGGTTTATTCAACACGTAAGGTTATGAAGAAGCTGGGAATGGAGATCGGAGATTTTGATCTGATCGAAGCAAACGAAGCATTTGCAGCACAGTCAGTAGCAGTTGGAAAAGATCTTGGATTTGACCTTAGTAAGCTGAATGTCAATGGTGGAGCAATTGCTCTCGGACATCCGGTTGGCTGCTCAGGTGCAAGAATCCTTGTAAGCTTGTTGTATGAGATGCAGAAAGAAGATGTACATACAGGACTTGCAACACTTTGTGTTGGTGGCGGAATGGGATGCTCTGCTGTAGTTAAAAGAGATTAGGGATAGAAAAAAAGGGTGGATACTTTTTTAGTGTCTGCTCTTTTTTTGAATAATTTAGGTTGTGTTGACAAATTGGGCAAAAGATAATGCGTCCCTCGAAGCTATTGACATTATTAAATAAAAGCGTAGTAACTAAAAAAGTCTGGCGAGGTGTGCCAGACTTTTTTCTACGATGAGATATATGCGTTTTGCATCTTTTAGGGCTTTGAAAAAAAATTAATATACCAGAGGTTTTTCTTCGCCGTTTAATACACGGAGAGCGCCTTGAGCGAGGGCGAGGAGTTCATCTTCACCCGGGTAGACGGTGATTGGGGCGATGAAGCCGACCTTTTCTTTGATCTCAGATGTAACGTAGTCGCTGTATGCGATACCGCCGGTGAGAAGGATCTGGTCTACTTTGCCGTTAAGTACGGCTGCCATGGCGCCGACTTCTTTGGCAACCTGGTAAGTGAATGCGTGGAATACACCGGCTGCTTCTTCGTCACCCTTTTCAAAGGCACGTTCTGCAACGTCGCGCATGTTGTTGGTTCCAAGGTATCCGTTGAGACCGCCTTTCCCGTTGATCTTTTTATATACTTCAGCCTGTGTGTACTGACCGGAGAAACACATTTTTACGAGTGCGCCTGCCGGTACACCGCCGGAACGTTCCGGTGAGAAAGGTCCGTCTCCGTCAAGCGTGTTGTTGACATCGACAACTTTGCCATTTTTATGAGCACCGACAGATACACCGCCGCCCATGTGTACAACTACAAGATTCAGGGAATCATAAGATACATTCTGTTCTTTGGCGTAGCGTTTGGCAACTGCTTTCTGGTTCAGTGCGTGGAAGATACTGATACGCGGAAGTTCCGGGATTCCGGAATATCTTGCAACAGGTTCCATCTCATCGACAACAACCGGGTCAACAATGTAAGAAGGAACTCCAATCTCATCACCGATTTCGCGGGCAAGGATGCCTCCAAGGTTCGATGCATGCTGTCCTTGCACACCTGCTTTTAAGTCAGCAAGAAGTGCGTCAGATACTGGATAGGTTCCACCTGGGATCGGTTTTAAAAGTCCGCCTCGTCCTACTACAACATTCAGAGATTTGATGTCGAAGCTGTTCTTTGCGAGAATATCTACAATCAGTTCTTTACGGAAATCTTTCTGGTCAACGATGGTTGCATATTTTGCAATCTCTTCGGTGGAATGACGGAGCGTTTCTTCGAATAACAAAGTTTCGTCTTCGTACACACCGATCTTGGTAGAAGTAGATCCCGGGTTGATTACTAAAATTTTATAGCTCATAAAAAGATCCTCCTTAGTCTGTGATCGATCCTGCGATTACGGTCGCAAGTGCAATAGAATTCAGTTTGGTTTCAAAATCGTCCGAACGTGAAGTAAGAACCACCGGAGCGCTTGTTCCGACAAGTACGTTACCGATCTTGACCTTTGCAGTGCGGACAAGAATCTTATATGTGATATTTCCTGCATCGATATTCGGGAAGAGGAGAATATCAGCATGTCCGGCTACTGGATTAGTCACACCTTTGTGAACAGCTGCTTCCGGATCGATCGCAAGATCCATGGAAAGTGGTCCGTAGATCTGGCATCCTTTGAAATCGCCACCCTCGTACATCTTGGTGAGATTATCGGCATCAACTGTTGGCTGCATCTTTGGATTCACTGTCTCAACTGCACACAGAGGAGCAACCTTCGGGCATTCGATGCCACATGCATGTGCGACTTCTACTGCATTGTTGATGATATTGACTTTATCTGCAAGGGTTGGATATGTATTGAAAGCTACGTCTGTGAAGAACAGAAGACGGTTAATGCCTTCAATCTCAAATACACATACATGGGAAAGCATCTTTCCGGTACGAAGTCCGACTTCTTTATTCAATACGCTCTTTAAGAATGTCTTTGTTTCAAGCAATCCTTTTAAAAGGATATCAGCTTTGCCGTTGTGTACAAGCTCAACAGCCTTTAATGCAGCTGCTTCGGTATCAGGCTCATTGATGATCTCGAAATCTGTCAGATCCATATCAATAGAAGCGGCAATCTCGCGGATCTTGGCTTCATCACCGACAAGGATGGCTGTTGCGATATTTTGCTCTTTTGCAGCTTTGACAGCCTGCAGTACCGGCTCATCCTGTGCGTTGGAAACAGAGACTTTCTTTAAGGTTTTTTGATTTGCTTTTGAGATTAATTCTTCAAAACTTTTGCTCATTTTCACACCTTCTCATTCATAATTTAATTATAGTATTCTGGTTGAATAATTTTTAACAATCTTAAGTGTAGCACCATATCTGGGAAAGGTCAATATAAAAGTGGTGTGTTGGAAATGACGAATAATGCAGATGTATTGTAAAAAATGTTGGTGAAAATGTTAAAAGAAAATTAAATGCTAAAAAATGATTGATAAATATTTGACAGAACGGGAAATGGGTAGTATATTAAAAAAAGAGGACAAAAAAGTCCCTTGCGAAAATCTTAAAAACGGAAAGTAAAACAGTATATATTTAATAAGAAGTGATACTTACCATTAAGATGTAAAAGGAGGAAAAAGTGATGGCAAAGAAAATCGTGTTAGCAGGCGCGTGTCGTACAGCAATCGGAAGCATGGGAGGAGCTCTTTCAACAACTCCGGCTCCGGAATTAGGATCTATCGTTATCAAAGAAGCTTTAAAAAGAGCAGGTGTTGCTCCGGAACAGGTTGATCATGTATATATGGGTTGTGTAATTCAGGCAGGCCTTGGACAGAACGTTGCACGTCAGGCTTCTTTAAAAGCAGGTCTTCCGGTCGAGACACCGGCAGTTACGGTTAACGTTGTTTGCGGATCCGGACTTAACTGTGTGAACATGGCTGCACAGATGATCCAGGCAGGAGATGCTGATATCGTTGTAGCAGGCGGTATGGAAAATATGTCTATGGCTCCATATGCACTGAAAAACGCACGTTATGGATACAGAATGGGTAATGCACCGATGATCGATACAATGGTAAATGACGCACTTTGGGATGCATTCAATGACTATCACATGGGAATCACTGCTGAGAATGTAGCAGAACAGTGGGGACTCACAAGAGAACAGCTTGATGAATTTGCAGCAGCAAGCCAGCAGAAAGCCTGCGCAGCAATCGAAGCAGGAAAATTCAAAGATGAGATTGTTCCTGTAGAAGTGAAGAAGAAAAAAGAAACCATCGTAGTTGATACAGATGAAGGACCGCGTCCGGGAACAACAGCAGAAGGAATCGCAAGACTTCGTCCGGCATTCAAAAAAGATGGTATTGTAACAGCAGCAAATGCTTCCAGCATCAATGACGGAGCAGCAGCAATCGTTGTTATGAGTGAAGAAAAAGCAAAAGAGCTCGGCGTTACACCGATGGCAACATGGGTAGCAGGAGCACTCGGCGGAGTAGATCCATCTATCATGGGTGTCGGACCGGTTGCAGCTACGAATAAAGTAATGGCTAAGACAGGGCTTTCCGTAGATGATATGGATCTGATCGAAGCAAACGAAGCTTTTGCAGCACAGTCACTTGCAGTAGCACATGATCTGAAATTCGACATGGATAAAGTAAATGTAAACGGTGGAGCAATTGCTCTCGGACATCCGGTAGGAGCTTCAGGATGCCGTATCCTTGTTACACTTCTTCATGAGATGCAGAAACGTGATGCAAAGAAAGGTCTTGCAACACTTTGTATCGGTGGCGGAATGGGATGCGCTACAATCGTAGAACGTGATTAATAAACCAGATCAAAAGGAGATGTTGATGATGGAATTTATTACATATGAAGTAGAAGGACAGGTTGGAATTATTACCATTAACCGTCCAAAGGCACTGAACGCACTGAACAGTGCAGTTCTTGATGAACTTGATGCAACGATCGACGGTGTTGATCTTGATGCAGTCAGATGCCTGATCCTTACAGGAGCAGGAGAAAAATCTTTTGTAGCCGGTGCAGATATCGCTGAGATGAGTACTCTTACAAAAGAAGAGGGAGAAGCTTTTGGTAAGAAAGGAAATGATATTTTCCGTAAGATCGAAACACTTCCGATCCCGGTAATCGCAGCAGTTAACGGATTCGCTCTTGGTGGTGGATGTGAAATCTCCATGAGCTGTGATATCCGTATCTGTTCAGACAATGCAGTATTCGGACAGCCGGAGGTTGGTCTTGGAATTACACCTGGATTTGGTGGAACACAGAGACTTGCAAGACTTGTCGGACCTGGTATGGCAAAACAGATGATCTACACTGCAAGAAATATTAAAGCTGACGAAGCTTACAGAATCGGTCTTGTAAATGCCGTATATCCGCAGGAAGAACTGATGCCGGCAGCAAAGAAGATGGCAGCAGGCATTGCAAAGAATGCACCGATCGCAGTAAGACACTGCAAACAGGCAATCAATGAAGGTCTTGAAAAGGGAATGGATGAGGCAATCGTAGTAGAAGAAAAGCTCTTCGGCGGATGCTTTGAATCTTACGACCAGAAAGAAGGAATGGCAGCATTCCTTGAAAAGAGAAAAGTAGAAGCTTTCCTTAATAAATAAGTTCGTTTAATAAAGGGGAGAATTAACTCTCCCCTGGAAATTTAAATTTATAAAATGGAGGTAATTTCAATGAAAGTAGGAATTATTGGTGCAGGAACAATGGGACAGGGCATTGCAAAGGCATTTGCTCAGGTAGATGGATATGAAGTAGCACTCTGTGACATCAAACAGGAATGGGCAGAAGGCGGAAAAGCTAAAATCGCTAAAGGCTATGACAGACTTGTTCAGAAAGGAAAATTAACTCAGGAAGCAGTTGATGCAATTCTTGCAAAAATTACTCCGGGACTCAAAGAAGATCTCTGCGCAGATTGTGATCTGATCGTAGAAGCAGCATTTGAGAACATGGAAGTTAAGAAAACTACATTCGGTGAACTTGATAAGATCGCAAAACCTGAATGCATTTTCGCATCAAATACCTCCAGCCTTTCTATCACAGAAATCGGCAACGGACTTACCCGTCCAATGATCGGTATGCATTTCTTCAACCCGGCAGACCGTATGAAATTAGTAGAAGTGATCGCAGGCGTAAATACACCGGCTGAAACTGTAGATGCAATCAAGAAGATCGCAGAAGAAATCGGAAAGACACCTGTACAGGTTAATGAAGCAGCAGGTTTCGTAGTAAACCGTATCCTTGTTCCGATGATCAATGAAGCAGCTTTCATCAAGATGGAAGGTGTATCTGATATCGCAGGAATCGATGCAGCAATGAAGCTTGGTGCAAACCATCCAATGGGACCTCTGGAGCTTGGTGATTTCATCGGACTTGATATCTGCCTTGCTATCATGGATGTACTTTATGCAGAAACAGGCGACAGCAAATATCGTGCATGCCCGCTGCTTCGTAAGATGGTCCGTGGTGGAAACCTTGGAGTTAAGAGCGGAAAAGGATTCTATGTATACAATGCAGACCGCACAAAAACTCCGGTTGATGCACAGTAATGGATGTTCTAAATAAAGACATGGAGGAAGAATAAATGGATTTCGGATTAGATAAGAAACACGAAATGGCGAGAACTCTGTTTAAAGAATTCGCAGAAAACGAAGTAAAACCACTTGCACAGGAAGTGGACGAGACAGAAGTTTTCCCAAGAGCAACAGTTGAAAAAATGGCGAAATATGGATTTCTTGGTATTCCGGTACCGAAGGAATACGAGGGACAGGGATGCGATCCACTGACATACGTAATGTGTGTAGAAGAACTTGCAAAGGTTTGTGCCACAACATCTGTAATCGTATCTGCGCATACCTCTCTTTGTATAGACCCGATCCTGACATACGGAACACCGGAGCAGAAAGCAAAATACGTTCCGGATCTTGCATCAGGAAGAAAGCTTGGAGCTTTCGGCCTTACAGAACCTGGGGCAGGTACAGATGCACAGGGACAGCAGACTAAGGCTGTTCTTGACGGAGATGAATGGGTATTAAACGGATCAAAATGCTTTATCACAAACGGTAAAGAAGCAGATGTTTACATCATTATCGCCGTAACAGGTATTGTTGAAAAACGTGGCAGAAAGATGAAAGAGATTTCTGCATTCATCGTAGAGAAAGACACTCCGGGATTCACATTCGGAACCAAAGAGAAGAAGATGGGTATCCGTGGATCTTCAACATACGAGCTTATTTTTGAAGACTGCCGTATTCCAAAAGAAAATCTCCTTGGAGCACAGGGCAAGGGCTTCGGCATCGCCATGCATACTCTGGATGGCGGACGTATCGGTATTGCCGCTCAGGCACTTGGAATCGCTGAAGGTGCACTTGACAGAACAATCGCATATGTAAAAGAAAGAAAACAGTTCGGACGCACGATTGGCCAGTTCCAGAATACACAGTTCCAGCTTGCAGATATGGCTACAAAGGTAGAAGCTGCAAAGATGATGGTATACAAAGCTGCCATGGCAAAAGCTACACAGAAAGTTTACTCTGTCGAAGCTGCACAGGCTAAGCTTTATGCAGCAGAAGTAGCGATGGAAGTTACCACAAAGGCTGTTCAGTTACATGGTGGATACGGATACATCAGAGAATATGATGTAGAACGTATGATGCGTGACGCAAAGATTACAGAAATCTACGAAGGAACTTCAGAAGTTCAGCGTATGGTTATTTCTGGAAACTTATTGAAATAGGAGGTACGAATCGTGAAGATAGTTGTTTGTATAAAACAGGTACCGGATACAAAAGGCGGAGTTCAGTTTAATCCGGACGGTACACTTAACAGAGCTGCAATGCTTGCAATTATGAACCCGGATGACAAAGCAGGTCTTGAGGCCGCACTTAGATTAAAAGACCAGTATGGAGCAGAAGTAACTGTACTTACAATGGGACTTCCAAAAGCAGCCGATGTGCTTCGTGAAGCACTTGCAATGGGAGCTGATAAGGCAATTCTTGTAACAGACAGAGTACTTGGAGGAGCTGATACATGGGCTACATCAAGCACCATCGCAGCAGCACTCCGTAAACTCGATTATGACCTGATCATCACAGGACGTCAGGCAATCGATGGTGATACAGCACAGGTTGGACCGCAGATTTCCGAACATCTGGACATCCCGGTAATCTCTTATGCACAGGATATCAAAGTAGAAGGCGACAGCGTGATCGTACAGCGTCAGTTCGAAGACAGATATCATGTACTGAAAGCAAAAATGCCTTGCCTTATCACTGCACTTTCAGAATTAAATGAACCACGTTATATGACACCAGGCGGAATCTTTGATGCTTGTGATGCTGAGATCACAACATGGGGAAGAGCAGATCTTACTACCCTGGATGATGCAAATATCGGTCTTGCAGGATCACCTACAAAGATTGCGAAAGCATCTGACAAAGTAAGAAAAGGGGCAGGAGAAAAAGTTACTCTTGATCCGGAAGAAGCAGTATCTTACCTGATGGGAAAATTAACAGAGAAACATATCATTTAATAAGAAGGAAAAGTGGTGAATATCATGAACTTAGAAGAATATAAGGGAGTATATGTCTTTGCTGAACAGGTAGACAACAAACTGAGCGGAATCGCATTTGAACTTCTTGGAAAAGCAAAAGACCTTGCAGCAGACTTAAATGCAGAAGTAGCAGCCGTTCTGATCGGTTCTGACGTAAAAGGACTTGCAGATGAGCTTGCAGCATACGGAGCAGATAAAGTAATCGTAGTAGATGATCCGGAACTGAAAGAATATAGAACAGAGCCATACGCACATGCACTGGCATCTGTTATCGAAAAATATAAACCGGAGATCATGTTAGTCGGCGCAACTGCAATCGGACGTGATCTTGGTCCTAGAGTATCCGCAAGAGTACAGACAGGTCTTACAGCAGACTGTACACAGCTTGAGATCGGTGATTTCCCGATCAACCCGGTAGCAGGAAAAGAGCAGAAGCACAATCAGCTTCTTATGACTCGTCCGGCATTTGGTGGAAACACGATCGCTACCATCGCCTGCCCGGATAATCGTCCGCAGATGGCAACCGTTCGTCCTGGTGTTATGCAGAAGATCGCTAAGATCGAAGGTGCAAAGGCAAATGTAGAAGAGTTTAATCCTGGATTTACACCGGATAATAAATACGTTGAGATCATGGAAGTTGTCAAATCTGTATCTGAGACGGTTGATATCATGGATGCCAAGATTCTTGTATCCGGTGGACGTGGAGTCGGAAGTGCAGAAAACTTCAAGATCCTGGAAGATCTTGCAGAAGCACTCGGCGGAGAAGTAAGCTGCTCACGTGCAGTTGTAGATAATGGCTGGAAACCAAAAGATCTTCAGGTAGGACAGACAGGAAAGACAGTTCGTCCTCAGGTATATTTTGCAATCGGTATTTCCGGAGCGATCCAGCATGTAGCAGGGATGGAAGAATCTGATCTGATCATTGCAATCAACAAAGATGAGACAGCTCCGATCTTTGATGTAGCTGACTATGGTATCGTTGGAGATCTGAATAAGATTGTACCAGAACTTACCAAACAGATCAAAGAAGCAGTTGCTGCTAAAAAATAAAGAATAGCTGGTAAAACAAAGATGGTGTCGCAAAGAAGCGGCACCATTTTTTTGTATACAAATCGAATAGAAGTTAGCCTGCTCTATTTTCGTGCAGAAAGCTTGTGCGTCTGGGGGATATTATGGTATACTTTATAAGATATAGACTTTGTAGTTATAGCTTAAGTAGGAGTGTGAATAAATGGCACAAAGAATTAAAAGCAGACGAAGGAAGGCTGTAAAAAAGCAGGCGGTTCATTATTTTGATTACAGTCTTCTGGCGATTATTATATTTCTGATGTGTTTTGGACTGGTAATGCTGTACAGTATCAGTTCCTATGAAGCACGAACGGAATACGGAGATGGGATGTACTTCCTGAAAAGACAGGGTCTCATCGGACTTGGAAGTATTGTTGTGATGATGTGGGTTTCTCGCCTGGATTATCATATGTTTTCCAAATATGCAGCAATGAGCTACTGGGGATCCATGCTTCTTCTTGCACTTGTTAAATTTACA
Organism: Coprococcus sp. LG101-27; assembly: GCF_027695515.1. NCBI lineage: Bacteria > Bacillati > Bacillota > Clostridia > Lachnospirales > Lachnospiraceae > Coprococcus > Coprococcus sp. LG101-27. The sequence goes on along the minus strand of NZ_JAQEUJ010000004.1, from coordinate 121,633 downwards.
CCACTTGGTATTGAGGTAAATGGTGCACGAAGATGGTTCCGGCTTCCGGCTAACCAGTCATTCCAGCCGGCAGAGATTATGAAGATCGCTGTGATCGTATTTATCCCATACCTGATCTGCAGAATGGGGAATAAAGTACACACCTTGAAAGGATCGCTGGGAGTTGTGGAGTGGGGAGGTTTGGCAGCACTGGGAGTTTATGTGCTGACTGATAATCTAAGCTCTGCGATCATTGTAATGGGAATTTCCTGCTGTATCCTTTTTGTCGTACATAAGAAGCAGAAGATTTTTCTGTGGATTGCAGGAGGCGGGGTGGCTGTTTTTGTGGCGGGATCATATGTCCTCGGAAGACTTCTTGAGAACAGCACCAGCTTCCGACTCAGACGTATCATTGCCTGGCTGAACCCGGAAAAATATGCGTCAACGATTTCTTTTCAGACAGTACAGGGACTATATGCGATCGGATCAGGTGGCTTTTTCGGGAAAGGACTGGGAAATGGTGTGCAAAAGACGGTAATACCGGAAGTGCAGAACGACATGATCCTGTCAGCAATCTGTGAAGAGCTTGGGGTATTTGGAGCGATCATTATCCTGGTTTTGTTCGGTCTTCTGATCTACAGACTGCTTTTTATTGCACAGAACGCACCTGATCTGTATGGAGCACTGATCATGACAGGGATTATGTCACATATCGCGATCCAGGTAATTCTCAATGTTATGGTAGTTACGAACATGATGCCGAATACCGGAATTACATTGCCTTTTATCAGTTATGGTGGTACATCCATCCTGTTCCTGATGATAGAGATGGGAATGGCACTTGGAATTTCCAGAAGAATTAAACTGGAAGGGTAAAAAAAGCTTTTTTTTCAAAGAAAAGTGTGATATGATGTTATAAGTGGTAATGAAAACCACGTATAATGGATGCAAATGACACGTTTCGGAGGTTTGGATTATGAGTTATAAAGTGATTGTGGACAGCTGTGGAGAATTGACAGCAGAGATGAAAGCTTCAGGTCGGTTTGAGACAGCATCACTGGGACTGGAGGTTGGAGATTGTCATATAATTGATGATGAATCTTTCAATCAGGCTGAATTTTTGAAGAACGTAGCTGAATGCCCGACATGTCCAAAGTCAAGTTGTCCGTCTCCGGAGACGTTTATGGAAGGATATCACTGTGATGCGGAGCATGTATATGCTGTTACGTTGTCTTCTGAACTGAGCGGTTCTTATAACAGTGCCGTACTGGGCAAGAATTTATATGAAGAAGAATATGGTGAGAAAGATATTTATGTGTTCAACTCAAAATCTGCATCAGTAGGACAGACGCTCATCGGGATGAAGATTGCGCAGTGTGAAGAGCGGGGCATGACATTCAAGGAAGTGGTAGCTGCTGTAGAAGCATATATTGAAGAGCAGCACACATATTTTGTTCTTGAGACGCTTGAGACTCTTCGTAAGAATGGAAGACTTACAGGATTAAAAGCAATTGCGGCAACAGTACTGAATATTAAGCCGGTGATGGGGGCTACTCCGAAGGGAGAGATTTGTCAGTTGGGTCAGGCGCGCGGAATTAAAAAAGCACTTAAGAATATGGTGGATTGTGTGATCGCAGATCTGAAAGATCCGGAGAGCAAGGTACTTGCAATTTCGCATTGTAACTGCCCGCAGAGAGCACAGGATGTGAAGAAGATGCTGGAAGAACGTGTGAAATTAAAAGATATTATCATTCTGGATACCAGAGGTGTCAGCAGCATGTATGCGAATGATGGCGGGGTAATTATTGCAGTATAGCTTGTATCAATCGTAAAAGTGTGATAAAATATACTGGTTAGATTGATTGCAAAGGAGACTTGCAGATATGAGTCAGAAAAAAGTAGATTATTATAAACAGGCAAAAGCGAACAGAAAGCGTGAAGAAAAAAAGAAAAACTTGCGAAAAGCTTTTGATTATACGATCCTTGGGCTGATTGCACTTGCAATCGTTGTCTGGATTGGATGGTCCGCTTATGATATGTATGAATCAAAGCAGCCAAGAGCAGTAGCAGAAGTTGATTATTCTGCTGTAAGTGATTATGTCCAGTCACTTAACACTGCTGAGTAGATGAAAAGAAGAAAGTGGAGAGATGGTTCCATTGTGGAACGGTTTCTCCACTTTTTTTATGCACTGTGTGGGGAATGGAGTATAAAACGCTCCACTTTTCACCACAAAATGAATGAAAAATGGGAAAAAATATGATTTATCGGACTTTTTTCAGAATGGATAAATTCGAAAAAGTGCTTGAAAAGGGCGGAAAAGTGGGGTACAATGGATACAAGTGGTAGAAAGTGGAGTGAAGTGGAGCAAAGTGGCATGGAAAGTGGCAGACCACTTTGAAAGAAGGTGATCCTATGTTGACTGGAGAATTTAATCATAGTATTGATTCAAAAGGCAGGCTGATTATTCCTTCCAAATTACGAGAGAGTCTGGGAGAACATTTCGTAATTACGAAAGGGATGGACGGCTGCTTATTTCTGTATCCGGACAACGAATGGAAAGCCTTTGAAGAGAAGCTTAGAACCTTACCGCTTACAAACAAAAAAGCCAGAGACTTTAAGCGTTTCTTTCTTGGAAGTGCTACGGAAGGAGAACTTGACAAACAAGGGAGAGTTTTGATATCTTCTTCTCTTCGCGCTTATGCAGATCTTGAAAAAGAGGTTGTTCTAGCAGGTGTGCTGGACAAGGTCGAGATCTGGAGTAAAGAGGCGTGGGAAGCGCGTACAGCTGATGTTGAGGAAAATATCGAGGACATTGCAAATGACATGGAAGATTTGGGACTTAGCATCTAAATAGATCTTTTAATTAGGAGGACACCATGGCATTTAAGCATAAATCAGTATTACTGGATGAGACAATCGAAGGACTGAACATCAAGCCGGACGGTATTTATGTTGATGGCACACTTGGAGGAGGCGGACATGCATACGAAGTATGTCGGCGTTTAAACAACAAGGGGAGTTTTATAGGAATAGACCAGGATGCAGCGGCGATTGAAGCGGCAGGCACCCGATTAAGCGACTTCGGGGAGAGAGTTACAATAATCAGGAGCAATTATTGTGATATGAAGTCGAGGCTCCATGAAAAAGGGATTGACAAGGTCGATGGAATCGTACTCGATCTGGGCGTATCATCTTATCAGTTAGATACGGCAGATCGTGGTTTTTCCTATCGTGTAGATGCGCCTTTGGATATGAGGATGGACACACGCCAGACTTTATCTGCAAAGGAGATTGTCAATGGCTACAGTGAGATGGACCTTTTTCGGATTATTCGCGACTATGGTGAGGACAAATTTGCGAAGAATATAGCAAAACATATTGTTATGGCAAGAGAGAAAGGTCCTATTGAAACAACCGGGCAGCTGGCAGAGATTATCAGACAGTCTATACCGATGAAGTTTCAGAAGATGTCGGGGCATCCGGCAAAAAGAACCTTTCAGGCAATCCGGATTGAATGTAACCGGGAACTGGAGGTGCTCAGGGATTCACTTGACGATATGATTGATATTTTAAATCCGGGAGGAAGGATATGCATCATCACGTTCCATTCCCTGGAGGACAGAATTGTCAAAGGAATTTTTAAAAAGAATGAGAATCCATGCACGTGTCCGAGTACTTTCCCGGTATGTGTGTGTGGAAAAGTTTCCAAAGGAAAAGTCATTACGAAAAAACCGATTCTTCCAAGTGAAGAAGAGATGGAAGTGAACAGTCGTTCTAAGAGTGCGAAGCTGCGTATCTTTGAGCGCGTATAGAATTTGAAAGGGTGGTGCTGTATGGCAAAATACAGTCATAGAATACAGGCAGACAGACGTACAGTAACAAGCCGAGGAATGTACATATACGGAAATACAGTTCGCCAGGCAGAAGTCATGCCACAGCGACAAGAGGAACCAAGAAAAGAACATAAAAAGAAAAAACTGGACAGACAGATTTTGAAAAATCGAAGAAAAGCAATGCGGATGAATCCTGCATATGTGATGTTTCTTTCAATTGCGGCAGTGGCAGCACTTGTAGTCTGTGTATGGTATCTGCAGGTACGTGCAGAGCTTACAAGCCGGACAGAGCATATTACCGAGCTGCAGCAGGAACTGGCAGATGCAAAAGAAGAGAATACAACTAGATATAACGTAGTAATGGATTCTGTGAATCTGGAAGAAGTAAGAGACCGTGCAATCAATGATCTGGGTATGGGATATGCGACTTCGGATCAGATTATTGAATATCAGAACCCGGTTAATGATTATGTAAAACAGTACGAAAGTATTCCGAAAAGCGGAGTGCTTGGACAGACAACAGATAAATAGGTTTATGAACAAAGGTGAATAACATGTCAAAAAGAAGAAAAAGAAAGCCTTCCGTTCTGAGGCATAAATTCACGGTTGGAATGCAGAAAAAGCTGGTAATGCTCTTTATAGCGATATTACTGGCTTTTGTTATTCTTGTCGGAAGAATTACCTATATCAATGCCTCGTCAGGAGAAGATTATACCAAGACAGTACTGGATCAGCAGCAGTATATGAGTCGGTCGATTCCGTTCAAGCGTGGAGATATTGTAGATACAAACGGCACAAAGCTTGCGACAAGTGAGCGTGTATACAATGTGATTCTGGATGCAAAGGTCTTACTTTCAGACGAGACAAAAAAAGCTGAGAACATAGCAGCTACGAAAAAAGCGCTGAAAAGTTATTTTCAGATCAAGGCATCGGCAGTGGATGCAATTATCGCGGACAGTCCGGACAGTCGGTACAATATTCTGAAAAAAGGAATTTCCTACGATGATGCGAAGGCATTTGAAGCGGCAGAGAAGAAAAATTCCAAGATCAAAGGAGTCTGGCTGGAAGAGGATTATGTCAGAAAATATCCATATAATACACTTGCCTGCGATGTCCTGGGATTCAGCGTATCGGGGAATGTGGGAGCAAGCGGACTGGAAGCATCCTATAATTCAACGTTGAATGGAACAGATGGACGCAGATATGGTTATCAGAATGAAGACTCGGCAATTGAAAACACGGTGAAAGAGCCGATAAATGGAAATACGATCGTAACAACGATTGATGCGAACCTGCAGTCTATCGTGGAAAAGCATCTGGAAGAGTTTAACCAGGCGCACACAGATGAAGCGCAGGAGGGGATGGGATTTAAAAACGGAGCTGTGATCATGATGAACCCGAATACCGGAGAAGTTCTGGCAATGGCTTCCTCACCTACCTATGATCTGAATAATCCGAGAGATCTATCCAAGTATTATACAGAGGAAGAAATAACCGGAATGAGCAGTGACGATAAGATCGATGCTCTGAATGAACTCTGGAGAAACTTCTGCGTGAGCGATACTTTTGAGCCGGGATCTACGATCAAACCATTTACGGTTGCAACAGGTCTGGAGATTGGTGCACTGAAAGGCGATGAGACCTATTACTGCGGTGGTTCCCTTCAGATCGATGAATGGGAGATTAAATGTATCTCTTATGATAATGGTGGACACGGGCAGCAGAATCTGACACAGGTTATGGAAAATTCATGTAACGTTGCCCTGATGCAGATTGGTCTGGCAATCGGACCGGAAGAATTCTGTAAGTACCAGAGTATTTTTGGATTCGGTCAGTATACGGGAATTGATCTTCCGGGTGAGGCGGTTGGTATTTTGCAGTCACCGGATGGAATGATCAAAACGGATCTTGCAACCAACTCTTTCGGACAGAATTTTAACGTAACTATGCTTCAACTTGCGACAGGATTCTGTTCTCTGATCAATGGTGGCGATTATTATGAACCGCATCTTGTAAAAGCCATTCAGGATGAGAACGGAAATGTGATCCAGACTATTGATCCGGTGTTGGAGAAGAAGACAATTTCTAAAGAAACTTCTGATAAACTGAAAAGTTATATGTACAGTGTTGTTCAGAACGGTAGTGGTAGATATGCACAGGTAGAAGGTTATGATATCGGTGGTAAGACCGGTACAGCGGAAAAATTGCCCCGTGGAGAGAATAAGAACGTGGTATCCTTTATCGGATATGCACCGCAGGAGAATCCGGAAATTATGATTTATGTAGTCATCGATGAACCGAATGCTCCGGATCAGTCAGCGACCAGCAGCCTGATTTCACAGCTCGCTTCTGATATTATGGCAGAAGCATTTCCATATTTGAATATTACAAAGGCTCCGGCTGAGTAATTTGGGTATAACCCCGGAAGACAGATAATACAGTAATAGTAAGAATCTGTTTTTCGGGGTTTTTATGCGGAATAAGACTTATAATAAAAAGAAAATGCTGGTAGTATTTTTAAGCGCGCTTCTGATGATTTTTTTTCTGATCGCAAGACTGGTGTATCTGATGATATTTGATGCTGCGTATTATCAGCAGAAAGCAAAAACGTTGCACGAAAGGGAGAGGGAGATCAAGGCGGCAAGGGGAGAGATCATTGACAGAAATGGAAAAGTCCTTGCGACCAATAAAGCGGTGTGCACCATATCTGTTATCCATAGTCAGATAACAGATCCGGAGAGAGTGATCCGGGTTCTTGCCGATGAGTTGGGAATAGAGAAAGAAATGATTCGTAAAAGAGTCGAAAAAGTTTCTTCCAGGGAAAAAATAAAGACAAATGTGGAGAAAGAGACCGGGGACCGGATCCGTGCATATGAACTGGACGGGGTGAAGGTAGATGAGGATTTTAAACGGTACTATCCGTATGGCAATCTGGCTTCAAAGGTTCTTGGATTTACCGGGGGAGACAATCAGGGAATCATTGGACTGGAAGTAAAGTATGAAAATTATCTGAAAGGTGTGAACGGAATGATTCTGACAACAACTGATGCCAGAGGGATTGAGCTTGCGGATACGCTGGAAGACAGAGTAGAACCGGTTTCCGGAGACACTCTGCAGGTAAGCCTGGACTATAATATCCAGGAATATGCACAGCAGGCTGCGGAAAAAGTAATGGAAGAAAAACAGGCAGATGCAGTTGTGATTTTGATCCTGAATCCAAAAACAGGGGAAATCTATGCCTGCATCAATGCTCCAGAGTTTGATCTGAATGCCCCGTTTACATTACCGGAGGGAACAGATGCCGCTTTGAATGATGAAGAAAAACAGGCAATGCTGAATCAGATGTGGCGGAACAGGAGTATCAATGATACTTATGAACCAGGATCGATCTTTAAGGTATTTACTGCTTCGGCGGCGTTGGAAGAGGGAGTGGTCAAAGAAGAAGATACTTTTTACTGTCCTGGATACAAGCTTGTGGAAGACCGCCGGATCCGGTGTGCGAGGACGACTGGACATGGATCCGAGACGTTTGTACAGGGGGTGCAGAATTCCTGTAATCCGGTTTTTATTGAAGTAGGGATGCGGCTTGGAACAGAGAATTTTTATAAATATTTTGAAAAATTCGGATTGATGGGGAAGACAGGTGTAGATCTTCCGGGAGAGGCTGCAACGATCATGCACAAGAAGGAAAATGTAGGGCAGGTAGAGCTGGCAACGATGTCGTTTGGACAGTCTTTTCAGGTGACACCGATGCAGATGGCAACAACAGTATGTTCTCTGGTGAATGGGGGAAAAAGTATCACTCCTCATTTTGGCATCGCCGTTTATGATGCGGAAAGTGGAGAGAAAGAAGAAACGATTTCTTATGGAAAAAGAAAACGGATTCTTTCTAAAGAAACGTCAGAAAAGATGAGAAAGATACTGGAAACGGTTGTGTCCGAGGGAGGAGGAAAAAAAGCACAGATCGAAGGATACCGGATCGGAGGAAAGACAGCGACCAGCCAGACGCTGCCAAGAAGTGCGAACCGTTATATAGGATCTTTTATCGGATTTGCACCTGCAGATGATCCACAGGTAGCAGCAATGGCAATTATTTACAACCCACAGGGTATCTATTATGGCGGGACGATAGCAGCTCCGGTTGTGCGCGATATTTTCGACAATATTCTTCCCTATCTTGGAATCGAACGGGAAGAAAACCCGTGAAGCAGTTGAAAAAACAGGGCAGATACATTATACTAAAGCGTAGAATCTGTGCCTTTAAGGTAAGGGCTGATTTTGAAAACAAAAGAAAGACAGAGGTGTATTATGGATTTTACAATGGTCATACCGGTGCTGATCGCGTTTGTTCTCAGTGTGGCAGCAGGACCGGTGGTAATTCCTGTTTTAAGAAGACTCAAGATGGATCAGACAGAGAGAGAAGACGGGGTGAAGTCGCATCTTAAAAAAGCCGGAACGCCGACGATGGGAGGCGTGATGATCTTGTTTGCGATTGCGGTCACTTCGCTGATCTATGTAAGAGAGTATCCGAAGGTGATTCCGGTACTTTTTGTAACGATTGGATTCGGACTGGTCGGGTTCCTGGATGATTATCTGAAAGTTGTTCTTCACAGATCAGATGGACTGATGCCGATGCAGAAGATGGCACTCCAGATCGTGATTACAGCGATTTTTGCATTTTACATCGTGAAAGTGGCAAAGATACCGCTTACCATGCTGATACCGTTTTCAGGTGGGAAATATCTGAACATCGGCTGGTTTGCCATTCCGGTACTTTTTATTGCAGTGATCGGTACCGTCAATGGTGTGAATTTTACAGATGGACTGGACGGGCTTGCATCCAGTGTAACAGTTCTTGTGGCAACCTTCTTTACAGTTGTTGCGATCGGAACAAAGAGTGGGATCGAACCGATTACCTGTGCAGTGGTAGGTGCGCTGCTGGGATTCTTATTATTCAACGTTTATCCGGCAAGCGTATTTATGGGCGACACCGGATCACTGGCTCTTGGGGGATTTGTTGCTTCGACAGCATACATGCTCCAGATGCCATTATTCATTATCATCGTAGGATTGATCTATCTGGTAGAAGTTTTATCAGTTATGATCCAGGTAACATATTTTAAGAAAACAGGCGGAAAGCGTTTCTTTAAAATGGCGCCGATCCACCATCATTTTGAGCTGTGTGGATGGAGCGAGACACGGGTGGTTGCAGTTTTTTCAATTGTAACTGCAATTCTGTGCCTGGTTGCACTGCTGGCATTATAGGAGGCTTACAAAAATGGATTTACAAGGAAAGAAAGTGTTGGTATTCGGTGCGGGGATCAGTGGGATTGGATCCTGCGGATTACTGGAAAAAGAAGGGGCAGAGGTAATTCTGTATGATGGAAATGATAAAAAAGATGCCGAGGCAATGAAAGCACAGCTTGGTGAGGGAAGCAAAGTCCGCGTTATTCTCGGAGCTTTTCCGGAAGAGGAGATGGAAAGTCTTGATCTGGTTGTAATGAGTCCGGGGGTGCCGACTGATCTGTCGGTTGTTCTGGCTATGAAAGAAAAAGGAATTCCTGTCTGGGGCGAGATTGAGCTTGCCTATGTATGTGGAAAAGGAGATGTGCTTGGAATTACCGGAACCAATGGGAAAACGACAACAACCTCTCTTTTAGGCGAGATTATGAAAAATGCCCGTGACAGCGTTTTTGTTGTGGGAAATATCGGTACACCATATACGAATGCCGCAGCAGATACCAGAGAAGATTCTGTGATCGTGGCAGAGCTTTCAAGCTTCCAGCTGGAGAGTATTCATACCTTCCATCCAAAGGTAAGTGCAGTTCTTAATATCACACCGGATCATCTGAACCGCCATCATACGATGGAAGCATATATTCGTGCAAAGATGAATATTGCGAAGAATCAGACACCAGAAGATATCTGTGTTCTCAATTATGAAGATGAAGAGACAAGAAAGATGGCAGATGAATTTCAGGCAAGTGTTCTATTTTTCAGCAGTAAGCATAAACTGGAACAGGGCATTTATCTTGACGGAGAAGACATTGTATACAAACCGGAAAAGGAGAAAGAAGGAACGGTCATCTGCAAGACCGGCGAATTACAGATCCTTGGCGTCCACAATTATGAGAATGTTATGGCAGCGGTTGCAATGGCAGCAGCTTACGGTGTAGATCTGGATGTGATCCGTAAGTCTGTACTTGCATTTAAGGGGGTTGAGCATCGTATTGAATATGTGGCAGAGAAGAACGGGGTTGTCTATTACAATGACTCTAAAGGAACGAATCCGGATGCGGCGATCAAGGGAATCCAGGCAATGAACCGCCCGACGATCCTGATCGGTGGTGGATATGATAAACAGTCCGATTTCCATGAATGGATCCAGAGCTTTGATGGAAAAGTCCGCTATCTGGTACTGATCGGTGCTACAAAAGAGCAGATTCAGAAAGAAGCAGCAGAGTGCGGATTTCATGACTGTATTTTAAAAGATACTTTCGAAGAAGCACTCGATACCTGTGTGGAGCTTGCAAGACCCGGAGATGCAGTTCTGCTGTCACCGGCATGTGCAAGCTGGGGAATGTTCCCGAACTATGAAGTGCGTGGGGAAGAATTCAAAAAATACGTGAATGCATTATAAAAGAAATAAAATAATTTCATATAATCTGTATCAAAGGGCGTGAAACAAAGTGGAGGAAAAAGGGAAAAAGGGGCGTATGGATTACACGCTTCTGTTGATTGTTGTTCTCCTGGTTGTGATCGGACTGGTGATCTTATACAGTACCAGTGCATATAACGGGCAGGTGAAATTTCATGATTCCTTTTACTATCTGAAAAAGCAGGCGTTTGCGACGGTGCTTGGAATTGTACTGATGCTGTTCGTGGCAGGGATGGATTACCACATCTGGCAGAGACTGGCAGTATTTGGTTATCTGGCAGCAGTTGCACTTTCGGTTGCGGTCATGTTGTTTGGCAGAGAAATTAACGGGTCCAAAAGATGGTTAGCTTTGGGCCCGTTTTCTTTTCAGCCATCAGAATTTGCGAAAGTTGCACTGATTCTTTTTCTGGCGGATCTTGTGACGAAGAACGTAAAAACAATCGGAAAAATGTGGACACTTTGCAGGATCATGTTCTGGATCCTTCCAATCGTGGGACTTGTGGGAGCGAGTAATTTAAGCACGGCGATCATTATTCTGGGAATCGGTGTGATCCTGATCTTTGTGGCAAGCCCGAAGTATGCGCAATTTGCCTTGATGGGAATCGCAGGCGCCTGCTTTATGGGGATTTTTCTTGCCCTTGAAAGCTATCGGCTGGAACGGCTTGCTATCTGGAGAAATCCGGAAAAATATGAAAAGGGTTATCAGACCCTGCAGGGGCTTTACGCGATTGGATCCGGAGGAGTATTCGGAGTCGGGATCGGAAACAGTGTACAGAAGCTGGGATTTGTACCTGAGGCACAGAATGATATGATCTTTTCAATTATTTGTGAAGAGCTTGGACTCGCGGGTGCTGGGATTATCGTTTTTCTGTTTCTGCTTCTGATCTGGCGCTTTTTCCTGATCGCATCCGGAAGCAGGGATCTTTTTGGTGCGCTGATCGCGACCGGAGCGATGGCACATATGATGATTCAGGTTATTTTAAATATTGCAGTTGTGACGAACACAATTCCGAATACGGGGATTACACTTCCTTTTATCAGTTATGGAGGAACATCGGTGATGTTTCTTTTAATTGAAATGGGACTTGTGCTAAGTGTGTCACAAGTGGTAGACTAAACAGGAGATATACAAATGACGGAAGGAGGAAGATGCCTGATGGGATGATACAGAAAGAAAGGAAAAAGAGAATCATAAAGCAGACTGCCATGAAAGCCATTCTGGTCATTATTTTGGTTTGCATAGCTATGATTACGTTTCTTTTACTCTTTCAAGTGCGGAAAATCGAAGTATCAGGAAATCAGTATCTTAGCAGACAGGAGATTGCAGACTGGGTGCAGGATGATAATTGGTCTTCCAATTCTCTGTATGTGATGATCAGGAACCACCTGATGAATCACGAGCTGCTTCCGGCAATGGAAGAGGCAAATGTGACGATGAAGAATCCGTGGACTGTGAAGGTGACGATCAAAGAGAAGCGTGTGGCCGGTTATATCGTGTCAGGTGATGAATGTATTTATTTTGACAAGGATGGTATCGTACTTGCAAAGACAAAGGAGCTGTGGGATGGAATCCCGTGCATTGAAGGGCTGGAAGTAAAGAAAGTACAGCTTTACAAAGCACTTCCGGTCAGCAAGGCGAACAAAAAAGCATTTGGGAATCTTCTGGATATGACGATGACACTGAAAAAATGTGATCTCGCGCCGGATAAGATTGTTTGTTCCGGTTCAGATCTGTATCTTTTTTTTGGAAACAAATGTGTCAATGTCGGGCACACGAATCTGGAAGAACGGATCATGCAGATATCACCGATCCTTGAGAAGCTGGGAGATCAGGGAGGAACCCTGTATCTGGAAAATTTTAACACAGATAATATTACAATTACCTTCGAAAAAGATGTGATTCCGGACCTTGGAACATAATCTGTGTCAAGTGAATAAAAAAATAGGAAAATATACAAAATTCTATTGATATTTTTCGGAAAAAAATATATTATAGTCTTATGTATAACTAAGCGCATATTGACATTTAGGGTGTATAATATAATAAGGTGACGAAGGAGGAGAAACTCTTGTTAGAAATTAAAACAAATGAATCAGAAGCAGCAGCTAAAATAATTGTAGTCGGTGTAGGTGGCGGCGGAAACAATGCAGTCAACCGCATGATCGATGAACAGATTGCAGGTGTTGAATTTATCGCAATCAATACAGATAAACAGGCTCTTCAGTTATGTAAAGCTCCGACTCTTATGCAGATCGGAGACAAGCTTACAAAGGGTCTTGGTGCAGGGGCTAAACCGGAGATCGGTGAAAAAGCAGCTGAGGAAAGTGCCGAAGAGATCCAGTCAGCACTCAAGGGAGCTGATATGGTATTTGTTACCTGTGGTATGGGTGGCGGAACAGGAACAGGAGCAACTCCTGTTGTTGCGCGTATTGCCAAAGAGCAGGGAGCACTTACTGTTGGCGTTGTAACCAAGCCTTTCAAATTCGAATCCAAGACAAGAATGAACAACGCTCTTGCCGGAATCGAAAAATTAAAAGAAAATGTAGATACACTTATCGTTATTCCGAATGATAAGCTTCTTGAAATTGTAGACAGAAGAACAACTATGCCGGAAGCACTTAAGAAAGCTGATGAAGTTCTTCAGCAGGGTATCCAGGGTATCACAGACCTGATCAATGTACCTTCACTGATCAACCTTGACTTTGCCGATGTACAGACAGTTATGACAGATAAAGGAATTGCTCATATTGGTATCGGACAGGGCAAAGGTGATGACAAGGCTCTTGAAGCAGTTAAGCAGGCAGTTGCCAGCCCTCTGCTTGAGACAACCATCGCAGGTGCATCTCACGTTATCATCAACATTTCAGGTGACATCACACTTATGGATGCGAGTGATGCAGCAGAATATGTACAGGATCTTGCAGGTGAAGATGCAAACATCATCTTCGGTGCAATGTATGATGATTCCAAGTCAGATGAAGCAACTATCACAGTTATCGCAACAGGTCTTCACAATGTAGGCGGAACACAGAGCAAGCTTCAGTCAAGACTGGAACATAAAGCAGCTATGATGAACGGTGGATCTGGAATGGGAGCAAGCAATATTTCACGTCCACAGTTTAATCCGGGAGAATACAGCAATGTAGAAAGACCGGTATACGGAGGCAGACCGGTACAGCAGCAGACTACACAGGTACCACCGCTTCAGAGTGCAAGAACTCCACAGAGCAAGGTGAAAGAGCAGTCTATCAAGATTCCGGATTTCTTCAAGAAATAAGAATGAAATAACAGGGAAGCAGTAAGAAATTACTGTTTCCCTGTTTTTCATAATTTACTGTTCATAGCGTACCATTTCGCGTCGCAGTCTCTGCATAATTTTCTTTTCAAGTCTTGATATGTAAGACTGGGAGATTCCAAGAAGATCGGCCACTTCTTTCTGCGTTTTTTCTTCCCCGTCGGGGGTTCCGAGTCCGAATCGCATCTGCACGATTACCCGTTCCCTGTTTGAAAGCCGTCCGATGGCTTTCCCAAGAAGTTTGTGTTCTGCTTCGGTTTCCATATCACGATAAATGGTATCTTCTTCAGTTCCAAGAATATCGGAGAGAAGAAGCTCATTTCCATCCCAGTCAACATTGAGCGGTTCATCGATGGAGACCTCCAGTTTGGTCTTGTTATTCCGGCGCAGATACATGAGGATCTCATTTTCAATACAACGGGAGGCATAGGTGGCAAGTTTGATATTTTTCTCTGGATTGAAGGTATTGATTGCTTTGATCAGTCCAATCGTGCCGATGGAGATCAGGTCTTCTACGCCTACACCGGTATTGTCAAATTTTTTCGCTATATATACAACCAGACGCAGGTTATGTTCAATAAGAAGCTTTTTTCCTTCTTCATCCTGCCCGCCTCCGAGAAGGGAAATGGCATGACCTTCTTCTTCACTGCTAAGTGGGAGCGGCAGGATATCTGTCCCTCCTATGTAATGGATTTCCTGCTTTTCCGGGAAGAAAACACTGCGGAAAGAGGGAATCATTTTCAATTTAAAACAATCTGAAACAGCAACTTTTATCATCATTATAATCCTCCTAATAATCTTCAGGATGCAATAGCATTTCATATTTTCCGTTTCCAAAATTCTTCTGTTCGGAAATACCGATCAGTGGAGAATGGATCAAAAATTCAGATTCTCCTGTTATTCTCATCTTCTTGACAGAAAAAACAGGAAGAATACTGGTCGTCTTCTGTATAGTCCGGTACGGGATGTACCGGAGTCTTCCAGGTGAGATTTGGGAAGAAATCTTCTGACAGGCGTCTTTGCTGATAATATGAACCGGCTTTCCGGTCAGTGGATCAGAAAGATGATTACCACTGTCCAGAAAGGCTTTCAGGTGAAAATCTTTTCCATTTACAGTTAAAATCACATCAAAACTGTGATCTTGTGATTTCCATAGTTTCTTTAGAAACAAAAGTCCATGATATAAAAGAAAAAAACCACAGATGCCAAGGGTGAAAAGAAAAGATATGATCCGGAAAAATTTTCCAAAATAAAGACGGAGCCAACTCATGATACCTCCAAGAAGAAAGCTTGCAAGATAGAGCAGAATCCATGCTTTGAAAAAAACGGGAAATGTCCGGATTTTCAATCCGATCACTGTCATACAGGAATTTACCAGGAAAAACAGCAGGATATAGCGGGTCCATACCGGGCATGGAAAAAATAAAATGGCACAGGTCAGTAGTGAACCGGTAAAGGAACCGGCAAGAAGACTTCCATAAGTGGCAGAACATGGAAATACTTTTTTTACTGCCAGAAGAATCAGAAAATCCATCATCATATTTTCCAGAAACAATACATCCAGATATACTTCATACTGCATAGTCTTATCCTTCTTTCTCTTTAGCTGCTAAATAGATTTGGTACTTAAGCATGCTTTATTATAGAAAAGATGTGTTTCAGATTTTGTCAGAAGATGGGAAAAACAGAATAATTTTATTCGACATGCTGAAATGCTGGATTTTTTTAAAGAATTGTCGAAAAAGACAGAAAAAGACCGGCGTTCCATGTCGGAAGCCGGTCTCTGGAAAGATAAGATCGGTATTTATCTGTCGTCACGATCCCATTTGTCAGCAAGATTCTGGATCTGTGACTCGAATTTTGCAAGATCTTTGTTTGCAAGACCTTCATTTTTAAGCACAACATCCATGAGGTGTTTGGCTGCCGCAACCACGCGGTTGAATGCAGTAAGAGCACGTGCTTTGGCCGGCTTTTCAACTGCTTTTTTCGGAAGCCTGATACCTTCAGAAAGGATGGTATCGGTTGCGAGATCAACACAGCCTCCGGAGTATGGTGCAAATGCCGGAATGCCGAAACGGTCTGTGATGGTAGCAGCGAAAGAATCTGTAACCGAATCCTCTCCATGTACAACAAAGATGTGGGATGGTTTCTCTTTGAATCCATCAATCCAGTTCAGAAGACCATTCATATCGGCATGTCCGCTGATCCCTGCAAGGACTTCAATACGGGCATTAACCTCTACATTTTCGCCAAAGAGCCGGACTGATTCCGGTTTGCTTTCGACAAGCTTGCGGCCAAGAGTGCCAACTGCCTGATAGCCTACGAAGAGGATCGTGCATTCTTTTCTCCAGAGGTTGTGTTTCAGATGATGGCGGATACGGCCGGCTTCACACATTCCGGAAGCAGAGATGATTACTTTTGGTTTGTCATTGAAGTTGATCATTTTAGATTCTTCACTGGTGATCGTAGTTTTCAGTCCCTGGAAAAGAAGAGGGTTGATTCCTTTACTTATCAGAGCCATTGCATCCTCATCAAAGCAGGACTGTACATTTTTCTGGAAAACGTTGGTTGCTTCGATCGCCAGAGGACTGTCTACATAAACTTCAAAATTCTGATATTCCGGCAAAAGATTATTTTCTTTGATCTCACGGATAAAGTATAAAAGCTCCTGGGTTCTTCCTACTGCGAAAGATGGAATGACTACATTTCCACCTTTGGCAAAGGTTTCGCGCAGGACTCTGGTAAGCTCCTTAATATAATCCGGTTTTACAGTAGAATGGACCCGGTTTCCGTAGGTGGATTCGATGACAAGATAATCGGCTGCATCTACATGCTGCGGATCTTTGATGATCGGCTGGTCAATATTTCCGACATCTCCGGAAAATACGATCTTTTTGCTTACACCGTCTTCTGTGATCCAGACTTCAATGCAGGAAGAACCAAGCAGATGACCGACATCTGTGAAGCGGAGTTCGATTCCTTCACAGAGCTGGATCGTCTGGTTATAATCGATCGGCGCAAGAAGTGCAACTGCATTCATGGCGTCCTGTACAGTATAAAGTGGTTCGTAAAGCGGAGCACCGGAACGAAGTGCCTTCCGGTTCCGCCATTCTGCTTCGGATTCCTGGATATGTGCACTGTCACGGAGCATAATGCTGCACAGATCAGAGGTGGCGAATGTACAGATGATTTCTCCTTTAAAACCATTTTTTACAAGCAGAGGAATCTTGCCGGAATGGTCAATGTGTGCATGCGTTAAGAGGATATAGTCGATCATGGAAGGATTGATCGGGATTTCCTGATTCTCATACAGATCAGGTCCCTGTTCCAGTCCACAGTCTATTAGAATATGTTTTCCACATGCTTCAAGATAATGGCAGCTTCCAGTTACTTCATGGGCGGCACCGATAAAAGTAAGTTTCATATACTCAACCCCTTTGCGTAAAAATTATTTTAGTATATTATACTATAATTTAAAGAAAAATGATAGAAAATCAGACAATATTACTAAAATGTATATCCTTTCAGAAGAGTGCGAAAAAAGTCAAGGAGCGATATTTTTAATATTTTAGAGGGAATCGAATAAATAAAAACAGTTTTGAGAAAAATTTATACCAGTAAAGATTTGGAGGTTTATTGAGATGGTACTTAATAAAGTAGAAATCTGTGGTGTAAATACAGCAAAGCTTCCTCTGCTTAGCGACGGGGAAAAAGAGGTGCTTTTTGAGAAGATCAAAGCGGGGGATGAGGAGGCAAAAGAACAGTATATCAAGGGAAATCTGCGTCTGGTACTCAGTGTGATCAAACGCTTTTCGGGAAGCAGTGAAAATCCGGATGATCTGTTTCAGATCGGGTGCATCGGACTGATCAAGGCAATCAATAATTTCAATCCGGAGCTGGAAGTAAAATTTTCAACTTATGCGGTACCGATGATCATTGGAGAAATCCGGCGGTTCATCCGGGACAATAATTCGATCCGTGTTAGCAGGTCACTTCGTGATACGGCATATAAAGCCATTTACGCGAAAGAAAATTATGTCAAAGTAAACCAGAAAGAACCTACTGTTCAGGAAATTGCAGAGGAAATCGGGATCGCAAAGGAAGAGATCATCTATGCGCTGGATGCGATCCAGATGCCGGTCAGCTTAAATGAGCCGGTATATAATGACAATGGAGATGCTATGTATGTGATGGACCAGATCAGTGACAAAAGGAACAAAGAAGACAGATGGGTGGAGAAGCTGTCTCTTCAGGCGGCAATGGACCGACTCGGAAAAAGGGAGAGGCATATTATCAGACTTCGTTTTTTTGAAGGAAAAACGCAGATGGAGGTAGCAGAAGAAATCGGAATCTCACAGGCACAGGTAAGCCGCCTGGAAAAGAATGCACTCAGGGCTATGCGACAATATCTGCGAAGTGAATAGAAAAATAGAGATTTCCAGTTGAAATTTGTCAAGGTTCATACTATTATAATCATAGAACAGAAGAACAGGAGAATAGCAATGTATAAAGCGTGTATTTTTGACTTGGATGGAACTTTGACAAATACGCTGGATTCGCTGACTTATTCAACGAATAAGACGTTAGAAGAAATGGGACTTGAGACGATTACCAAAGACCAGTGCCGAAGCTTCGTTGGGGATGGAGCCAGATGCCTTATGGAACGTGCACTTCGTGCGTCCGGAGACACAGAGCTTAAGAGGATTGAAGAAGGTATGGAAGTGTACAGCAGAATCTTTGGAGAAAATTGTATGTACCATGTACGTCCTTATGATGGTGTTGTTCAGATGTTAGATTCACTGAAGAAGAAGGGAATAAAGATTGCAGTATTTTCCAACAAACCACATTTGCAGGCGATCGATGTAGTGGAAAGTACATTTGGAAAAGGATATTTTGACCATATTCAGGGGCAGTCGGGTGAATTTCCGAAGAAACCGGATCCGGAAGGACTTCTGTGGATACTTGATAAATTAGGGGTATCGCCGGAAGAAGGAATATACATAGGAGACTCGGATGTAGATATGAAGACAGGGAAAGCTGCCGGTATGTTTACAGTCGGAGCAGAATGGGGATTCCGGACCAAAGAACTTCTTGTGGAGACAGGAGCAGATGCAACAATTGCACATGCTGAAGAATTGCTTAACTATTTATAGTTCAGATGAGAAAATTTTTCTGTGAGAAAGATAAGGGAGGGTTGCCTGTATGTATGAGTATGATGAAGAATGTCTGCAGACATTCCTGAATATGCAGTCACAGCTTTTTGATGAGCCGGTTGCAGAGACACTGGAAGAGGCAGAAGCGTTTTTGGAAGACTGTATGGCGGTTGTTGTAGATTCTATCAAGGATGTGAGAGATTATCTGGATGAAAGCGGAGCGGACATCAGTGGTATGAGTGATGAAGAGCTGGAAGAGGCTTCAGAAGTATTCGCACTTCCGAACGGACAGTATCTGATCGTGGAAGGTTAATAAAAGGAAAAGAGCTGCGGCATCAGTTGGTTGCCGCAGCTTTTTTGAGCGCATCACGGATGGTGTTGAGAAGAAGCTGAGAAGTATAGGGACTGTCACTTGAAAGTGTAAGATGATCAAGGGACTGGGATTTACAAATCTGGTCAGCCAGATTCTCAAGAGATGGCTGAAGAAGAGGATACATGGCAGTTACCGTCTCACTTAGATTGGAAATGCGGATGGAATTGATAGAGGTGTCAGAGACAGAAACTTCCAGTTCCAGATCTTCATTTCCGAGTGTAAAAGAAGAGGTATAAACGCCGGGAGTATATTTTTTGTCGGATACAGAGGAATGCCGGTCTCCGGAGAACATAAAGAATAAAAGGCAGAGGATGAGAATACCTAAAGTGGCAAAAATAACAGTATAGATAATTTCTTTCATGTGAAGTACGATGATTTTTGTTTTGGAATTCATAAAGAACCTCCTTAGGCAGTATGGAATTTCGGCAGGTTATGCCGCTTAATAAACTATATGAAAAGAAAAAATAGTTTATGCATGAGAAATGCGTGACAAAAGAGAAAGGATTTAGTAGAATCAGGAAAGAGAAAAAGCAGAGGTGAATAGAATGTTTATAATTGCAGGACTTGGAAACCCGGATGAAAAGTATCAGGGGACAAGACATAATGTTGGATTTGATGTGGTGGACCGCCTGGCGGAGAAATACCAGATAGCAGTCGATACTAAAAAACACCGTGCCCTCATCGGAAAAGGTGTGATCGAGGGACAGAAAGTGCTTCTTGTGAAGCCGCAGACTTATATGAACCTGAGTGGAGAGAGTATCCGTAGTATAGTGGAATATTACAAGATCGATCCGGAAGAAGAACTTCTTGTAATTTATGATGATATCAGTTTGGAAGTCGGACAACTCAGGATCCGCAGAAAAGGAAGTGCCGGTGGACATAACGGAATCAAAAATATCATTGCCAATTTAGGAAGTAGTGTATTTCCACGGATCAAGGTAGGTGTGGGAGAAAAACCGAAAGGATATGATCTTGCTGATTATGTTCTTGGAAAATTTTCCAAAGAGGACCGTGTACTTATGGAAGAAGGATATGATCTTGCCTGTGAAGCTTCTGCTCTGATCATGCAGGGAGCAATCGATCAGGCAATGAACGAATATAACCAGAAAAAGAAAGAATAAGAGGAGGCAAAAAGCGATGCATGCACTTACGGCTCCTTTATCTGAACTGGCAGAGATTGAAGAAATCTGTGAAGAGCGTGGACGGGAACCGGGCATGCTGCTTCTTTCCGGGTGTGTGACATCACAGAAAACGCATTTGATGTATGCGCTTGGAAAAGGTTATGGGCATACATTGATCGTTCTTTCCAGTGAAGATAAAGCAAAAAAAATATACGAAGAATATCGTTTTTTAAATGAAAATACCAGCTATTATCCAGCAAAGGATCTCCTTTTTTATCAGGCAGATATCCACGGAAAACAGCTGGTCAAACAGCGGATGGAAACCTTGCAGATGATGATGGAGGCAAAAAGTCAGGTTACGGTCATTACAACGATTGACGGATTCATGGATGAACTGCCATCGGAAGCAGAAATAAAAGGGGACATTCTGACCATTTCCAATGGGGAGGCGCTGGAATTTGAATCGCTGAAGGAGAAGATCATAAAACTTGGATATGACAGGGAAGCTCAGGTGGATGGTCCGGGGCAGTTTGCA
This sequence comes from Coprococcus sp. LG101-27, assembly GCF_027695515.1. NCBI lineage: Bacteria > Bacillati > Bacillota > Clostridia > Lachnospirales > Lachnospiraceae > Coprococcus > Coprococcus sp. LG101-27. The sequence goes on along the minus strand of NZ_JAQEUJ010000004.1, from coordinate 100,684 downwards.
GTTCGTGGTGGAATCATTGATATTTACCCACTTACCGAGGAATTGCCGATCCGTATTGAATTCTGGGGAGATGAAGTGGATTCAATACGGACGTTTGACGTGGACAGCCAGAGATCTGTAGAGAATCTGGAACAGATCGTTATTTATCCGGCAGATGACAGACTGGGAAGTGACCGGAAAGTTTCTTTTATCAACTACTTTGATCCGAAGGACACACTGGTGTTCCTGGATGAACCAGCAAGGCTTCTGGAAAAAGGGCGTCTGGCAGAAAATGAAGTGGAAAAAGCGAGAGAGAACCGTGCAGAAGAAATGGAAAGGACCGGGGAAATGGAAGAAGCTCCGGAATTTTTTACGACTGATGAAATTATAAAATTTCTGAACAAATTCTGTATGATCGGGATGTGTGCTCTGGAAATGAAATGTAAGCCATTTTTTGTGAAAAAGCGGTTTGGGATCCAGGCAAAAAGCGTTAACCCGTATAACAGCAGCTTTGAGATGCTGACACAGGATCTCAAAAGACTGAAAAGGAACGGATACCGGGCGGTTCTGATTTCTGGGTCCAGAACAAGGGCAAAACGTCTGGCAGAGGATCTACGTGATTATGATCTGAGCAGTTTTTACAGTGAGGATCAGGAACGTGAAGTGAATCCAGGGGAGATCATGGTATGCTACGGGCATATAGAAGTCGGATACGAGTACCCGATGATTAAATTTATTGTCATATCTGAGTCAGATATTTTTGGAAAGACAAAGAAGAAAAAGAAACGAAAAAGTTATGATGGACAGAAAATAAGCAGCTTTTCGGATCTGAAACCGGGAGACTATGTAGTGCATGAGAATCATGGACTTGGAATCTACCGGGGAATTGAAAAGATAGAAGTTGATAAGGTGACAAAGGATTATATGAAGATTTCGTATGCTGATGGTGGAAATCTTTATATTCTTGCCACACAGCTTGACCAGATCCAGAAGTATGCCAGTGCAGATGCTAAAAAGCCGAAACTTAACAAACTTGGAGGACAGGAATGGCATCGCACGAAGAGCAAGGTAAAGACAGCAGTCTGGCAGATCGCCAAAGATCTGGTGGAACTCTATGCAGTACGGCAGTCCAAAGAAGGATTTGTCTATGAAAAGGACACGGTCTGGCAGAAAGAATTTGAAGAAATGTTTCCGTTTGAGGAAACGGAGGATCAACAGCTTGCAATCGAGGCAACAAAACGGGATATGGAAAGTCCAAAGATCATGGACCGTCTGATCTGTGGGGATGTGGGATTTGGAAAGACAGAGATTGCAATCCGGGCAGCATTCAAGGCAGTGCAGGAGAACAAGCAGGTTGTCTATCTGGTCCCTACTACGATTCTTGCACAGCAGCATTACAACACTTTTGTGCAACGGATGAAAGAATTTCCGGTAAGGGTGGATCTGTTATGCCGTTTCCGCACACCTGCACAACAGAAAAAAACGATCGAAGATTTGAAAAAGGGACAGGTTGATATCATCATCGGAACCCACCGGGTATTGAGTAAGGATGTGGCATTTAAAGATCTGGGACTTCTGATCATTGATGAGGAACAGCGTTTTGGAGTACAGCATAAAGAAAAGATCAAAAAGCTGAAGGAAAATATTGATGTTCTGACACTTACGGCAACACCGATTCCCCGAACGCTTCATATGAGTCTGATCGGAATCCGTGACATGAGTGTGCTGGAAGAAGCACCAATTGACCGGATGCCGATCCAGACCTATGTGATGGAGGAGAATGATGAGATGGTCCGGGAGGCAATCGAAAGAGAAATTTCCCGCCAGGGACAGGTGTACTATGTCTATAACCGTGTCCAGGATATAGCTGAAATGGCAGCGAAGATCCAGAAACTTGTGCCGGATGCAAATGTGGCATATGCACACGGGCAGATGCGGGAACACAAGTTAGAAGATATTATGTACGATTTCATCAATGGAGAAATTGATGTTCTGGTATCGACGACGATCATCGAGACCGGTCTTGACATTTCCAATGCCAATACCATGATCATCCATGATGCAGATCGGATGGGGCTCTCCCAGCTTTATCAGCTACGTGGAAGAGTTGGAAGATCGAACCGTATGGCATATGCATTTCTTTTGTACAGAAGAGACAAAATGCTCCGGGAGGTTGCAGAAAAACGTCTTTCGGCAATTCGTGAGTTTACAGATCTTGGCTCTGGTGTAAAAATCGCCATGCGGGATCTGGAAATCCGTGGGGCAGGAAACCTGCTTGGTGAGGAACAGCATGGACATATGGATGCAGTGGGATACGATCTTTACTGTAAGATGTTAAGTGAGGCAGTCCGTCACCTGAAGGGAGAAATCCCGGAAGAAACCTATGCGACAACCGTGGATCTGAATATTGATGCTTATATTCCGGCATCTTATATTCCGAATGAGTATCAGAAGCTGGATATCTATAAACGGATCGCAGCAATTGAGACAGAAGAAGAACAGGAAGATATGCTAGAAGAACTGATTGACCGTTTCGGCGATCCACCACGCAAGGTGCAGCAGCTTCTGATGATCGCGCAGCTGAAGGCGAAAGCACATGCGGCTTATGTAATTTCGGTAGAGCAAAAAGGCGATGAATACAAATTTACCATGTATGAGAAGGCAAGGGTAAATGTAGCAAAGATTCCGGAACTGCTGGCAAAATATAAGGGAGAACTGACATTTAAGACAGATGCAGAAAATCCATATTTTATTTATTGTAAACTTCGGAAAAATAAAAAAGAAAAAGCAGAGCAGATTCTTGAAAATGCAGGAAAAATTGTCGAAGATATACAGGGACTTGTCGAAGAATAATGTGTATTTTTTATGAAAAAGATTGCCAGTAAGGTAAAAAAAAGATATACTATACGAGTGCATAGTGAAGAAGTGTGTACAATGGAGAGAAGATCAAGGAGGAAATTTTATAAATGAAAAAAAGAGTGGTTGCCTGTATACTGGCAGTTGCCTGCATTGCATCTTTAAACGGATGTGGAAGCAAGTTTAACGGACAGGATACAGTGGTAGAAGTCGGAGATGAGAAAGTGACTGCAGATGTGGCGAACTTTTTTGCAAGATATCAGCAGGCGCAGTTTGAAACAACATATAGCAGTTATCTGGGAGATGATTTTTGGGGAAAAGAAGTTACAGACGGAAAGACTTACGAAGAGAATTATAAGGATTCAATCATGGATTCCCTGGAAGAAATGTATATTCTGGATGAGCACAAGGATGATTATAAAGTTTCGCTAAGTGATGATGAGGAAAAAAGCATCGAGGATGTTGCGAAGAAATTTACTGACAGCAATGACAGTGCTGCAAAAGATGCAGTATCGGGCGATGAAAAGACGGTAAAGAAAGTACTGGAACTTCTGACACTTCAGAAGAAGATGGAAACTGCCATGACTGCGGATGTAGATACGAATGTATCCGATGAGGAAGCAGCACAGAAGAAAATGCAGTATGTGCTGTTCTCTACAAAGACAACGGGCAGTGATGGAAAGTCGACAGATATGTCAGATGACGAAAAAGCAGAAGTGAAAAAGAAAGCAGAAGATTTCCAGAAAAATGCGGCTTCGACAGAAGATTTTTCTGTATTTGCAACAGCAGTAGGTGCATCAGCCACCGATCTGACATTTGACTCGGATACGACATCGCCAAACGAAGATCTGATCAAAGCTGCTGATAAGTTAAAAGAAGGCGAAGTAACAGACGTGATCGAAGCAGACAATGGCTATTATGTTGCAAAAGTAGTCAGCCTTCTTGACCGTGATGCAACGGATACCAAGAAAGAGTCCATTGTATCACAGAGAAAGAGTGACCAGTATCAGTCAATTTGTAAGAAATGGAAAAAGAAAACGGATATTAAAGTACATAAAAAAGTATGGAATACGATCAGTTTTGCTGATCAGGGCGTAACGGTTAAGAGCACGACCGAAGATACAGATACATCTTCAGACTCTTCATCAAAATAAGCGTCTGACTTAACAACAGGAAAGTACGACAGGAGGAGAGATTAGGATGGAATCAATAGGTATAGTATTGAAGGATATCATGGGAAACAGTGCGGTATTTATAGCAGGAAAAGAAGCCGTGATTGTTTCGGCGGTATCAATTGTTATATCAGTTTTCATTGGAATTTTAGGTTTGAAGCTGATCCGTGTCTGGAATGCAGTGATTGGATTCGTTGCAGGGGCATTGCTTGGATTTGCCGTGACATATCTTATGGGACTGGAAGTTGTTCCGGTACTGATCGCAGCCGGAGTTGCGGGTTTGGTTTTTGCAATACTGAACAGTGTATTTAAGAAATTCGGAGCTTTCTGGGTATGCTTTCTGGGAATGGCTGGCACAGTACTTGCGATTACAAATGCGGGAAACTGGATCATGCTGGCAGTCTGTGGAGCAGTCGGATTGATTTTCGCAATCCTTGCGATGATCTGGTTTGAACCGTTTGTGATTATTGCGACGGCATTAGCAGGCGGTTTTGGAGCAGGAATGATGATCTATGATCTGGCAGGTCTGAAAAATGTGATTTTCATGTGGATCATTTCGATTGGGATTACATTTATCGGAATCGTGATCCAGTTTATCATGAAGTCAAGTGAGATCAACAAGAAGCAGGTTCGAAGAGCAAATGCGATCAAGAAAGAAACATCAAAAGAAGAAGAAATAGAGATGGCAAGAACCATGCTGATCGATCTGGATGATGATGATGACGAGGATGAAGAATAGATAAGATGGATGAGAGGATGTATCAGAATGTGATACATCCTCTTTTGTATCTGATCAGGAATGGCTGGAAGAAACCGGTATTTCTTGCAGCGTTATAAAAAAAGAGGTATAATAAAAATAGTATCAACGATATAAGATCTGGAGATGAAAATATGAAGATAGATATGCATTGTCATGTAAGAGAAGGATCAATTGACAGCAAAGTGCCGATTGAAGAATTTATTAAAAAGCTGCAGTCTAAAGGCATTGGCGGAATGCTGGTTACAGATCATGACACCTATAATGGATATCGGCACTGGAAGAATACGATCAAAGGGAGAAAATACAAAGATTTTGTCGTATTGAAAGGAATAGAGTATGATACACTGGATGCGGGGCACATTCTGATCATTATGCCACAGGGAGTAAAGATGCGCCTTCTGGAGCTGAGAGGGCTTCCGCTTTCGCTGCTGATTGATTTTGTGCATCACAATGGAGGAATCTGTGGACCGGCACATCCGTGTGGGGAAAAGTATCTGAGTTTTACGAATACGAAAAGATGGCAGAAATCTCCGGAGTTGATTGAAAAATTTGATTTTATAGAGACTTTCAATGCATGTGAGCCACCACAGTCCAATGAAGGGGCGAAGTATCTTGCTGAAAAATATGGAAAACCGGGGACCGGAGGAAGTGATGCGCATAAGCTGGACTGCGTCGGCATGGGGTATACGGAATTTCCGGTACGGATTGAGACAGAGCTGGATCTGATCCGGCAGATCAGGGAAAAAGGAGAGATCCAGTCCGGTGGGGAGTATTACACGAAGACGACAAAAGACAAAATTGGAAAATTCAATAAACTTCTGATCTTTTCTTTCTGGTTTTATAACCGGGGTGGTGCACTTCTGAAAAAGCACACACGCAAAAAGAAGATCAATAAAGAACAGCCACTTGATGCAATCGATCCAATCGAGATTCCGTATCTGGACAAGATCAAGAGGAAACATTAGTGAGTGGCAAAATTTACTTTTGACACTCACATCATAATTTTAAAGATAAAAAATCCATCTGATTTCTTTTTTTAAAAGAAAACCAGATGGATTTTTTACAGCCTGTTATTTTTTGAGAGACATTTCCTTCAGTTTGTTTCTAAGATCTTCAAAGGATTCTTTGTAGTTGCGGCTCTGCATTTTCGGGAAAGCTTTCATGATACGCTTCTGCATATGAGAAGTTGCTTTGACATTTTCCAGGTAGCTTCTGCGAAGAAGAGCAATCCGTTCTTTTACTTCGTCAGAAACATCGGCAAGGGTGTCTGAAATTGCTTCCTGTTTTTCGGAAATAGCAGATTTAAATTCTTCCTGCTTCTCAGATACAGTATCTTTGAACTCTTCCTGTTTTTCCATAGCTGTAATGGTACGCTTGTAGATTGATTCACCAAGCTTGTCGGAAATCTGATGAAGTTCGTCTGCAATGGCCTGCATTTTTTCAAGACGTTTGTTGAGCTTAAGGATACCGGATGCTGTTACATAGAGATCGGCAAGTCCGGCAATCACCAGAATACATACAAGAATGATACCGACAAGGAAAGGAATGTGTGAGAGCAGTGTGTCAATCAGTGGATGGAATACATCTACGATGAAAACACAGAACACTCCCCAGATCAGAGAAAACAAAAGGCACACATATCCATTCAGATTGAGCGGCATATTAGAATAATCCCACCATTTGTTATGGAAAACCTTTTCGAGAATGAACCCGGTCAGCCATTCGATTGCAGTAACAAGAATAGCACTTCCGAGATATAGCAGGAGCAGGTTGGAACGAAGCGGTGTCAGAAAATGAATGACTGCAACCACGCCGAAACCGTATACCGGACAGATCGGGCCATTTAAGAATCCACGGTTGACAAAACGACGTTCTTTAAAAGCGGCAAACGCAACTTCTGTACACCAGCCTAAAAAGGCATATATAAAGAAGCACTGAAATAAATAATATAGATGCTGTGCAGTCATAAAAAACCTCCTTGAGTCTGCTGCAAAAAAATATGTAATCCTTTATATTATATACAGAAAGGAAAGATGTGTAAACGGAAAAATGTGCTATACTGAAAACATGACATGGAAGGAGCTGGTAAAATGCTGGAAGAAATGATGCCAAGATGGGTTCCGACAGAAAATGTAAATGGATTTGAAATCTGTCCCGGACTGTATCGTGATGAGGGTGCGACTGCATTTCAGTCGGCAGTTAATTTTACAGTGCATTCAAAAGGGGCTGTGACATGTGAACTTCTTCTGTTTCACAGAAAGGAACCGGAACCTTATGCGGTGATCCCATTCCCGGAAAACTGCCGGATCGGGGATGTATTTTCCATGATGGTATTCGGACTGGATATTGAAGAATTTGAATATGCGTACAGGCTGGACGGACCGTGGAAACCAAAGGAAGGTCTGCTGTTTGATAAAAAGCATATTTTACTGGATCCGTATGCAAAGGCAGTTACCGGACAGAGTGTATGGGGAAAAGCACTAAATACAGGGGGATATCGTGCCAGAGTAGTCCGGAATAATTTCTTCTGGGGCAGTGAAAAGCCGGATAAGATCCCGATGGAAAAACTGATCATCTATGAGATGCATGTCAGGGGATTCACGAAGATGGACAAAAGTGTCCGTCATCCTGGAACCTTTGCCGGAATCAAAGAAAAAATTCCTTATCTGAAAACACTGGGGATTAATGCGGTGGAGCTAATGCCGATCTTTGAATTTGATGAACTGCAGGGGAGCCGTGAGGTTGATGGAAAGAAACTGATTGATTACTGGGGGTATAATACAGTCAGCTTTTTTGCGCCGAATACGAGCTATGCAGCATCAACGGAATACAACCGGGAAGGAGTAGAATTAAAAGAACTGATCCGAGAACTGCATGATAACCAGATTGAAGTAATCCTGGATGTGGTGTTTAACCATACGGCAGAAGGAAATGAATGCGGACCGTTTATTTCGTTTAAAGGATTTGACAATCAGATTTATTATATGTTGACACCTGATGGAAAATATTATAATTTCAGTGGCTGTGGAAATACTGTGAATTGTAATCATCCGGTGGTGATCAAAATGATCCAGGATTGTCTGCGATACTGGGTGGCAGAGTACCGGGTGGACGGCTTCAGGTTTGATCTTGCCTCGATCCTGGGAAGAAATGAGGATGGGTCACCGATGGAAAATCCACCACTCGTAAAGAATCTTGCCTATGATTCGCTGCTTGCAGACACAAAGCTGATCGCGGAGGCGTGGGATGCCGGCGGACTTTATCAGGTCGGAAGTTTTCCGGCATTCCGCAGATGGTCAGAATGGAACGGAAGATACCGGGATGACGTGCGGGAATATTTAAAAGGGGGACTTTGGGCAGCAGGAGCAGCGCTTCAGAGAATTGCCGGTTCTCCGGACATCTATGATACCAGAATCCGCGGAAAACATGCTTCTGTGAATTTCCTGACCTGCCATGATGGATTTACCCTGTATGATCTTTATTCGTATAACCAGAAGCATAATGAGGCTAATGGATGGGGAAATCTTGATGGAAGTGACGATAACCAGAGCTGGAACTGTGGGGCAGAGGGGGACACTGATCAGGTGATGGTTGTTGAACTGCGCCACCGGATGATGAAAAATGCTTTTGCGGTCCTGCTTTGCAGCAGAGGGACACCGATGTTCCTTGCAGGTGATGAGTTTGGCAATACTCAGTTCGGGAATAATAATGCCTACTGTCAGGATAACGAGATTTCCTGGCTGGACTGGACAAGAAAAGAAAAGTTTCAGGATGTATTTGATTTTTGTGCTTATATGACGGCATTTCGGAAACGGCATCCGTCGATCACAGGAGATGCAGGGGCGAGCAGTCTTGGATTTCCGGAGATCAGCTTTCACGGTGAAGTGCCGTGGAAACTGGATTTTTCCAGACCGGAGATCCGGACGGCGGCAGTCATGTTTGCCGGATATGATAACAAAATGGCAAAAGAAGACTGTGTGTATCTTCTGATGAATCCATACTGGGAAGGTGTCTGGGTAGAACTTCCACAACTTCCGGGCGGATATAGTTGGCATGTGGCGGCAAATACTGGAGATAAAAAGCAGGAAATTTATCAGAATCCGGTACGGATTTCGGAGGAAAGAATTCTTGTGGGACCGAGAAGTGTGATCGTTCTGGAGGCAGATCAACAATAAAATACTATTGACAAGCGGGTACTCTTCATTTATAGTAAGGGTACTCGTCTTTTATATTCTCTTTTCTGACCTGAAAAGGCAGAAGGAGAAACTTTTATGAAATATATGAAGAATCATTTTGCCGGAATACTAAGTGTGATTCTGGCGGTAGTATCATTGTCGGGCAGCAGTATGCCTGTCGTATCTGCAAACTCAGCAGAGAGAATCGCAAAGAAAGAAACGATTGTAAAACTTGATGAAAAATTAGGAGCAGAGCCGGGAAAAGTGCTTGAGGAGTTAAAAAAACACGAAAAGGACGGTTATTATCTGGGAACGCCTTACAGCGGATATCCTCTGACAGCAGAGAACTGCATGCGTCCGAACGGAGCTTACGGTGGAAATGGGGCAATGAACTGTACCGGGTTTGTCGCTTATGTTCTGGAAAAATGTGGAGCGGATCTGTCAGGAATTGACAAAGGAAGTCTCCGTGGCGGCAAGGTCAATGCGAGCAACTGGTTTCATTGGATGACAGACAATGCCGTGGAATCCTATCATTACAACACCATTGAGGAGCTGCTTGCGGGCGGAAAAGCGCAAAAAGGAGATGTGATCTATTTTGAGCCGGTTTCCTGGGATGAAGAAGATGCAGACTGCCATATCGGATTTTTCTGGGGAGATAATAGCAACGATAACCGGTTCTGGCATTCGGCATCTATCCCGTCGAGTGGTAATCAGATTTCACAGCTTGTGGCAAAATCCAGATCAACGATATATCTTTTTAAGACAACCCATAACGGAAGCCTGGAGATCATGAAGAGCTCTGCAAGGTCAGGGATTACGGCTGATAATCAGCTCTACTCACTGGAAGGGGCAGAGTATACCGTCTGTAAAAGTGGGACATCCGAGGCAGTCTGCGTAATCCGGACAGACAAGAAAGGATATGGGAAGGCAGAAAATCTGCCGGAGGGTTCCTATGACATCAAAGAGACTAAAGCACCGAAAGGCTATGTACTGGACACAAAGCTGCGGCAGATCACGGTGAATGCCGGACAGACCGTGACCTATGAGTGTCAGGATGAACCGGAAAAGACAAAGGTGGAAATCCTGATCCGGAAGCAGGATGCGGAAACAGGGAAAGGGCAGGCGCAGGCAGGACTTTCTCTTGCGGGAGCTGAATTTCATGTGGCATTTTTTGATAGCATTTTTGACAATCAAAATGAGATCGGTGTGAAGGTGCCGCTCAGGAGTTGGAAGCTGAAGTCGGATGCGGATGGTGTGGTCCGGATGGATGAGGCGCACTTGATCAGCGGAGATCCGTTTTTTGAAAATAACGAGCTTCCGCTTGGAACGATTACGGTATGGGAGATGCATGCGCCGGAAGGGTATCTGGTGGACACCGTTACACATTGTATCAGGACTGGAACGGAGCAAAATGGAAGCTATAAAGCCCTGAAAATATGGAATCCAGTGGAAATAAAGGAAAAGCTCATCCGTGGGGACTTAAAGCTGGTGAAAGCGGCAGATAAAACCTTGAAAAGACTGGCGGATATCCCATTTCGGATCACATCGCAGGCAACTGGGGAGAGCCATGTGATCCTGACGGATAAAAACGGGGAGGCTTCGACCGGTGCGTACTGGAATCCACATACCGTCAACACGAATGAGGGGAAGACAAGTGAAGATGGGATCTGGTTTGGGGAAGGAACTCCGGATAATACAAGAGGAGCGCTTCCTTACGGAACGTATCTGGTGGAAGAACTGTCTTGTAAAAATAATGAAGACCGGATGCTGATTCCTGCGTTTGAGGTGGAAGTAACAAAGGAAATGCGAGTAATTGATCTGGGGACACTGACAAATGATGAACATCCCGTACCGGAGATCGGGACAAGAGCATCTGACCGGGAAACGGGAACGCATAACGGGAAACGGACAGAACAGGTAACGGTCATAGATCAGGTAAAATGGAAAAATCTGGAGATTGGAAAAGAATATGTAGTTAAAGGCACATTAATGGATAAGGAGACCAAAAAGCCGGTTCTTCAGGATGGAAAAGAAGTGACCGCAGAGAAAAAGCTGATCCCGGATACAGATTTCGGAGAAATTCAGATGGAATTTACGTTTGATGCAACGAAGCTTAAAGGAGAACAGGTTGTTGTATTTGAGGAAGTGTATCTGGAGGAAAAGCTGGTTGCAGCGCACGCAGATCTGGAGGACGAAGGACAGAGTGTAACCTATAAAAAGGAAAAGCAGGTAGAAGAGGAAAAACCGGAAAGTCCGGAAAAGCCAAAGGAAACTGAGAAAGCAAAGACGGTTGCAACAGGAGATGGATCTTATGTAAAGATTCTGGTATTTCTGATCGGTGTTATTCTGACCGGGGCACTGCTCCTGTGTTTTCTTCTGAGCCGGATGTGGGGACGAATGTGGAAACGCAGATAAGGATGGCATTGCACTTGAAAGGTTCTTATGCTATAATCGCTAAATAGGAAAATACTTTAGCAGATTGCTGAAGTGAATCAGAAAGAATAAGAAGGGTGGAGAACCATGAATTTACTTTATAAGAGTACAAGAGATGCAGAAAAGACAGTAACAGCTTCCCAGGCAATCTTAAAAGGGCTGGCAGATGACGGCGGATTATTTGTACCGGTTTCGATTCCGAAGCTTCCGGTGTCGCTTGGTGAGCTCAAAGAGATGAGCTATCAGGAGATCGCATATACAGTTATGAAGGAATTCCTGACAGACTTTACAGAAGAAGAGCTGAAGAGCTGTATCGCAAAGGCTTACGACAGTAAGTTTGATACCGAAGAGATTGCACCGCTTGCGAAGGTGGAGGATGCTTATTATCTGGAACTGTTCCACGGAGCAACGATCGCATTCAAAGATATGGCACTTTCCATTCTTCCGCACCTTCTGACTACTTCTGCAAAGAAGAATCAGGTGAAGAATGAGATTGTCATTCTGACTGCAACATCCGGGGATACAGGAAAAGCTGCACTTGCAGGATTTGCAGATGTAGAAGGAACCAAGATCATCGTATTCTATCCGAAGAACGGAGTCAGCCGCGTACAGGAGCTGCAGATGGTAACACAGAAAGGAGACAATACTTCTGTTGTTGCGATCCACGGTAACTTTGACAACGCACAGAGCGGTGTGAAGGCAATGTTCGAGAACAAAGAGCTGGAAAAAGAGTTAAATGAAGCAGGCTACCAGTTCTCATCTGCCAACTCCATCAATATCGGACGTCTGGTTCCGCAGGTTGTATATTATGTATATGCTTATGCGAAGCTTCTTCAGAATGAAGAGATTGCGGAAGATGAAGAGATCAATGTAGTTGTACCGACCGGTAACTTTGGGAATATTCTGGCTGCATACTACGCAAAGAATATGGGAATCCCGATTGCAAAGCTGATCTGTGCATCCAATGAGAACAAAGTTCTCTATGACTTCTTCCAGACAGGAACTTATGACCGTAACCGTGAATTTGTTCTTACAACATCTCCGTCCATGGATATTCTGATCTCCAGCAACTTAGAGCGTCTGATTTACAAGATTTCAGGAGAAGATGCAAGAAAAGATACGGATCTTATGACTGAGCTGAAGACAAAGGGAAGTTACGCGATTACAGGTGAGATGAAAGCAAACCTGGCTGATTTTGCGGCAGGATATGCGACAGAAGAGCAGGTCGCAAAGACAATCCATGATATATACGAAGATACCGGTTATGTAATGGATACCCATACGGCGGTAGCTGCAACAGTGTATAAAGCTTACAAAGAAGACAGTAAAGATGACAGAAAGACAGTAATCGCATCCACAGCAAGTCCATACAAATTTGCAGGAAGCGTTATGTCAGCGATCGATCCGAAGTATAAAGGACAGGATGATTTCAAACTGATCGAGGAGCTTCAGAAAGTATCCGGTACAGAGCTTCCGAATGCCATCAAAGAGATCATGAATGCCGAGATCCGTCACAATACGGAATGTGATGTGGATCAGATGGAGCAGACCGTTAAGAATATTCTTGGCGTAAAATAGACAGGAGAAGGCAAAAGAATGAACGGAATGGAAGGAATTTTCGGGATCATTGGTATTGGGGCGGGATTGTATAGCCTGTATGCATGGTTTCAGCTTAAATTCAAAGGAATCATCAATACATCAATTCTTGTACCAAAAGATACGAATATAAAGAAGTGTAAGGATAAGGAAGCATACAGGGCAGCAGCAGGACCGAAGCTTCTTGTGCTTGCGGTAGTGCTGATCTTGTACGGCGCAGAAGATCTGTATAATACTTATGTGCAGAGTACAGGAAAATTATTCTGGGTGATGTTAGTGCTGGTACTTGCAGTACTGGTATGGTTTGCATGGACAGTCAAAAAGCTGAATGCAAAGTATTTTTAAAATCAGATCACAAAATAAAGGAAAAGGGAAGGTGCAGACAAAAAGAGCTGCACCTTCTTATTTCATTTGGCGGAAAAATTTGTTACAATAAAAGTATTGCATGGCAGAGAAAATGTGATGGGGATAAAAGAAAATGTCATGCGAGAGATGAAATGCCGGAAGATTCCGATCTGTTTCAGGATGGACCGTATTAAAAGAAGCATTTGACAGACTGAATAAATATGTAGTAGGGTAGATGAGATTTGATGGAAAATGTATTTGAGATATTAAAAGATTTACCAAAGCCGGGGGATTACGTTCTTTTGACAGTGGCAAAAGGATCCGCAGCCGGAGAAAAAGCAATTTTGGCAGAGAAAAAAATAATCTGGGAAAGTAAAGAAAACGGTTTCTTTTCAGCACATTTTTCAGAAGCAGGTGACTTGAAAAAATGTGGACTTTATGAAATCAGAGAGCAGCAGGTGTTTTGTGATATAATTGGAGGGCAGGAGCATCTGATCATTTGTGGTGGTGGTCACGTATCGGTGCCGGTGATCAAAATCGGGATTATGCTTGGATGGAAGGTCACGGTTCTTGAAGATCGTCCGCAGTTTGCCGATCATGCCAGAAATGCGGGTGCAACGGAAGTGATCTGCCAGCCGTTTGAAGATGCCCTGGATCAGATCGAAGGAGACAAGGATACGTATTTTGTTGTACTGACCAGAGGTCACAGATATGATCAGGTTTGTCTGGAGAAGATCGTTGGGAAGGAACATGCTTATATCGGAATGATCGGAAGCCGGCGAAGAAGTGCGATGGTAAAGCAGAATCTGATTGAAAAAGGATGCAGCCAGGAAGTAATCGGCGAGATAAAAAGTCCGATTGGTCTGAACATCGGTGCTGAGACACCGGAGGAGATCGGTGTGGCGATCATGGCGGAAATCATCGAAGTAAAGAATCAGAACAAGAGAGTCTGCGGTTATCCGGAAGACTTGCTGGAAGCAATCCTGGATATCGTTCATCCGGGAAAGAAGATGCTTGCAACGATCATTACAAGAAAGGGTTCTGCACCAAGAAATGTGGGATCCAAGATGCTGATCCTGGAAGACGGCAGCTGTGTTGGAACCATCGGAGGCGGCTGTATGGAGGCAGAGGTTTTAAGAAAAGCGAGAGTCATGATGCATGAAAATAATACAGGACTAAAGACAGAATATGTGGATATGACCGGAGATGATGCGGAGGAAGAAGGCATGGTCTGCGGCGGTACGATCGAGGTGTTACTGGAACCACTCTGGAATTAAGAAAGGATGGAAAAGGCTGTGAGAGATTCTTATGGACGAACAATTGAATATATGAGAATTTCAATCACAGACCGCTGTAATCTGCGATGCAGGTACTGCATGCCGGATGGCGCAAAGTGGATTCCTATGTCAGAAATCCTGACTTATGAGGAGATTGAACGAATCTGCAGGGAGGCTGTCCGGATCGGGATTACCAGGTTTAAGATTACCGGAGGGGAGCCTCTGGTCAGAAAAGGATGCGCAGATCTGATCCGGATGATCCGGCAGATTCCGGGCACAGAAGAAGTAACAATGACGACAAATGGGGTTCTTCTGGGTGAGAATCTGGAAGATCTTCTTGCAGCGGGGCTGGATGCGGTGAATATCAGTCTGGATACACTGATTCCGGAAAAATATCAGGAGATTACCGGGGCAGATGAACTGGAAAAAGTCAGAAAATCCATTTTCATGGCAGAAAAAAGCGAGATCCGGGTAAAGATCAACACGGTCCTGCAAAAAGGAGTCAATGATGAGGAATGGAAAAGTCTGGCAGAGTTGGCGAAAAAGAACAAGCTGGATGTCCGTTTTATTGAATTGATGCCGATTGGACAGGGAAGAGCAGAGAATGGCATTTCCGGTGCCTGGGTGCTTGGAAAACTGAAAGAAGCTTATGGAATAGAAGGAGAGTTTTATCCGTTAGAGGGACGGTTTGGGAACGGACCTGCTGTGTATTATCAACTGCCTGGTTTTCAGGGGAAAATCGGTCTGATCAGTGCATTGCATGGAAAATTCTGTGACAGATGTAACCGGATCCGGATGACATCAACCGGAAAGTTAAAAGCGTGTCTGTGCTATGCAGATACTATCTCCGTTTTTGAGGCAGCAAGACACGGATCGGAAGAAGAAATCCGGAAATGTCTCGAACAGGCGATCCGTGGAAAACCGAAGATGCATCATTTTGAGGAGCAGAATTTTATTACAGAACAGAAAAATATGTCACAGATCGGAGGATAAACATAAAAATGGGAAGACTGAAGGGAATCTGCATCAGTGAAAAGAGAGGAACCGAAAAACATGAGGTTCGTGAAGCCATGGTCAAAATGGACTGGGGGATTGAAGGAGATGCGCACGGTGGAAAATGGCATCGTCAGATCAGTCTGCTTTCCGATGAAAAGATTCAGGAATTTCGTGCAAAAGGGGCAGAAGTTGCGTATGGTGCATTTGGTGAAAATTTGATCGTGGAGGGATTTGATTTTCGCATGCTTCCGGTTGGAACAAGATTTCATATCGGAGATGTGGTACTTGAGATGACACAGATTGGAAAAGAATGCCACAGTCATTGTCAGATTTATAAGAGAATGGGTGACTGCATTATGCCAAGAGAGGGCGTTTTTGCAGAAGTCGTCACCGGAGGTCATATCAAGGTAGGAGATGAAGTTGTCATGGAACAGGTGAAAAGTGACCGTCCATTTTCAGCGGCAGTTATTACTTTAAGTGATAAAGGGGCTGCCGGAGAACGAGAAGACAAAAGCGGACCCATGATTGTCGAAATGTTGAAAGATGCCGGATATGATATTAAAGAAACGATTTTATTACCGGATGAGCAGAAAAAACTGGAAAAAGAGCTGATCAGACTGGCTGATCAGAGACAGCTTAATGTGATCTTCACAACCGGAGGAACAGGATTCTCCGAGCGGGACCGGACACCGGAGGCGACGGTAAATGTCTGTGACCGGATGGCAAACGGAATAGCAGAGGCAATCCGGAATTATTCGATGACGATCACAAAGCGTGCTATGTTCAGCAGAGCTGTATCAGGTATCCGAAAAAAAACGCTGATCATCAATCTCCCGGGAAGTCCCAAAGCAGTACAGGAAGCACTGGAGTTTCTGCTTCCTGAACTTGGACATGGGCTTGGAATCCTCCGGGGAACAGAAGGCGAATGTGCCAGAAAATAAAGAGGTTAAAAATCATGAGTGGATTTACACATTTTAACGAAGATGGTAATGCAGTGATGGTAGATGTGGGGGAAAAGGCTGAGACAAAAAGAGAAGCACTTGCATCCGGGGTGATCCGCATGTCGGAAGAATGCTTTCAGAAAGTAAAGGAAGGCAGCATGAAAAAAGGAGATGTTCTTGGCGTAGCAAGAATTGCCGGGATCATGGGTGCAAAAAAGACAGCAGAACTGATTCCGCTGTGCCATCTGTTAAACCTTACCAAAGTCGAGATTGATTTTGAATATCTGGAAGAAGAGCATGGGATCCGGGCAATCTGCCACACGGCATGTACTGGCAGGACCGGTGTGGAAATGGAAGCACTGACTGGGGTAAATACCGCTCTTCTTACAATCTATGATATGTGCAAGGCGGTTGACCGGGGAATGGAGATCAGAGAAATCCATCTGCTTGAAAAGTCCGGTGGAAAAAGCGGGAAATGGGTACGTTAAACGTATTTTAATTTCTGGTAAAAAAAGTAAATATCTTCAACGATTAACAGTTGAAAAAACACGGCTGATGGTCTATAATAGGCTTTAGAAAACCTGGAATGTTCGAGACTTCCGTATTTTTGAACCTACAATACTTTAAACGGGATTCTTATATCTCTGTAATATGTCAGGCCCTCATTGCGCAGGGGAAGGCAGAAAAGCAGATGCGGTCGCCCACCTAGCGGAGTGCTAGGAGTCAAAAAACGGAAAACGGCATTTCGGGGGACTACAAAAGATAAAGGACAGTTGCGAGAGCAACTGTTTTTTTGGGTTTTCAAAGAAGTGAAAATGTGATAAACTATTTTGAAAAATGAAACTGCCGATAAGATAAATGGAGTTATTATATGATGAAAACGATAAACAAGATTCGGGAAATTACAGGGCAGGTGTCACAAAAGCATGTGGGAGCATACGCGGCCCAGTCTGCTTATTTTTTTGTGCTGAGTATGATCCCGATTATTTTGCTGCTTCTTGCTATCATACAATATACTCCGGTGACAAAAGCAGATGTTATGACTGCAGTGGTAAATTTGTTTCCGGAGACAAATATGCAGGATTTTATGGTTGGCATTGTAAATGAAGTATATAACCAGTCGAAGACGGTCATTCCGATCACTGCGATTGTAGCACTGTGGTCAGCAGGTAAAGGAGTACTTGCGGTTAGTACAGGACTGAACTGTGCATATGAGCTTCGTGAGACACGAAATTATGTATTTTTAAGAATCCGGGCATCCATCTATACGATCCTGTTCATTGCAGCAATTGTGATGGCTCTGGTACTTTCTGTGTTTGGTAATAATATCAGTATTTTTATATATCACAAAATTCCGTTTCTTGCGGAGACGACGGATATGATCATGCGTTTGAGAACAGTGATTTCATTTGTTGTTATGACTGGAATTTCGCTTCTGGTATATCACTTTTTGCCGAACCGAAAGCTTCCGTTCCGGGATTTGATTCTGGGATCTATTTTCTGTTCTCTGGGATGGCTGGTGATCTCGTTTGTTTTTTCAATGTATCTGACAATCTTCAAAGGATTTTCCGGTCTGTACGGAAGTATGACGGCGATCATTCTTGTGATGCTGTGGCTGTATTTTTGTATGTATGTGATGCTGCTGGGAGGGCTTATTAACTGTATCTGGGTAGATGCAAAGCGGGATATCCTGGAAAAGGATTAGTTCTGCAAAAAGCAGCATCCAGGTTCCGGAATATGATTTTGCGTAGATAAACGGTGAATCTATCAGATAAAACCGCTTGACATAAAAAAATCATATGTTACAATAATTAAGTATATGACATATAATAAAAGCAATGACCGTGTAAGTAGTGAACTGTTTTCCGACAGAGAAGGAGAATCCCCGGCTGTAAGTTCTCCCCGGTTCAGGCAGGAAACGAATTTCCCACGTGAGCTGCGTTTTTGAAAATAAAGTAGAAAACGACGTCCCTGCACGTTACGCAGTCCGAGTGCCTGTTATTTCAAATAGCAGGAAACAGGGTGGTACCGCGATTTATCTCGTCCCTTTTCAGGGGCGATTTTTTTTATGTATCAGGAAAGTGTTCTTTCCTAATATATAAAAACGCTCCGCGAGGATGCGCACTGCGGCGTATGAGGAAGATGTCACAAGCGACCGCCGCAGGCGCCAGAATGTGCCAAGGCACATTCTTTTTTCTGCCACAGGAAATTTTATTTCCTGTTATAGTCGCAAATGAATAGCCAAAACAAGTTTTAAGGAGGATATCATGAAAGAAAGACTTGAGAGCATCAAACAGGAAGCCATTAAGCAGATCCAGGCTTCTGATGTACCGGAGAAATTAAATGATGTACGTGTCAAATTCCTTGGTAAAAAAGGAGAACTGACAGCCGTATTAAAAGGAATGAAAGATGTAGCTCCGGAAGAACGTCCGAAGGTAGGACAGCTTGTGAATGAGACAAGAGCTGCTATCGAAGAACTTCTTGATGAGACAAAGAAGAAAATGGATGCTGCAATCCGTGAAGAAAAATTAAAACAGGAAGTTATTGACGTAACACTTCCTTCCAAGAAAAATACAGTAGGCCATCGCCATCCGAATACGATCGCTCTGGAAGAAGTAGAGCGTATCTTCATCGGTATGGGATACGAAGTTGTGGAAGGACCGGAAGTAGAATATGACCTTTACAACTTTGAAAAACTGAATATTCCTGCAGATCATCCGGCAAAAGATGAACAGGATACATTCTATATCAACAAAGACATCGTGCTTCGTACCCAGACATCACCGGTTCAGGCACGTGTGATGGAACAGGGCAAGCTCCCGATCCGTATGATCGCACCGGGACGAGTATTCCGTTCTGACGAAGTGGATGCAACCCATTCACCATCCTTCCATCAGATCGAAGGACTGGTAATCGATAAAAATATTTCCTTTGCTGACTTAAAGGGAACTCTGGAAGTATTTGCAAAAGAACTTTTCGGACCGGATACCAAGACAAAATTCCGTCCGCATCATTTCCCATTCACAGAGCCAAGTGCAGAAGTAGACGTATCATGCTTCAAGTGTGGCGGAAAAGGCTGCCGTTTCTGTAAAGGATCAGGATGGATTGAAATCCTCGGCTGTGGTATGGTTCACCCACACGTACTCGAAATGTGCGGAATCGATCCGGAAGAATACACTGGATTTGCATTCGGAGTAGGACTTGAAAGGATCGCCCTTCTCAAATACGAGATCGACGACATGCGCCTCCTCTACGAGAACGATATCAGATTCCTGAAACAGTTCTAGTGAGCACGACAAAATCAAAGAGCAGCGCGGAGAGCTGCGGTAGCAACGAAAGCTGCTGGATTTTGGAGTCTGAATAAGGGAAATTTATAAACAAATCAGAAGGAGATATAAAATGGATACTTCATTATCATGGATTAAAGCGTATGTTCCGGAACTTGATGTAACAGCGCAGGAATATACAGATGCAATGACTCTTTCCGGAACAAAGGTAGAAGGTTTTACAAAGCTGGATGCTGATCTGGATAAGATCGTAGTAGGACAGATTGAGAAAATTGAGAAACATCCGGACGCAGATAAACTGATCATCTGTCAGGTAAATGTAGGAACAGAGACCGTACAGATTGTTACAGGTGCTCCGAACGTAAAAGAAGGAGACAAGGTACCGGTTGTTCTGGATGGCGGACGCGTTGCGGGCGGACATGAGCCTGGACAGAGAGTAGAAGGCGGAATCAAGATCAAAAAAGGAAAACTCCGTGGAGTCGACAGCTACGGAATGATGTGTTCCATCGAAGAACTTGGTTCAGACAGAAATATGTACCCGGAAGCACCGGAATATGGAATCTACATTTTTGATGATGACGCAGTTGTCGGAGAAAGTGCAGTAAAGGCACTCGGACTGGATGATGTCGTATTTGAATACGAGATCACATCCAACCGTGTAGACTGCTTCAGCGTGGTTGGTATCGCAAGAGAAGTTGCAGCTACATTCCACAAAGAATTCAAGCCACCGGTTGTAACATCAACCGGAAATGATGAAGATGTCAATGATTACATCAAAGTAAAAGTAGAAAATACAGACCTTTGCCCACGTTACTGTGCAAGAGTCGTAAAAAATATCAAGATCGGACCTTCACCGAAATGGATGCAGAGAAGACTTTCTTCCGTAGGAATCCGTCCGATCAACAACCTTGTTGATATCACAAACTATGTAATGGAAGAATACGGACAGCCAATGCATGCTTATGATCTGGATACCATCGCAGGTCATCAGATCATCGTCCGCAATGCCCATAAAGGAGAAAAATTCGTAACACTGGATGGTCAGGAAAGAGAAATGGATGATTCTGTTCTGATGATCTGTGATGGCGAAAAAGCGGTAGGTATTGCCGGAATCATGGGTGGCGAAAATTCCATGATCACTGACAATGTACAGACCATGTTATTTGAAGCTGCATGCTTCGATGGAACCAACATCCGTAAATCCAGCAAGAAAGTCGGACTTCGTACCGATGCATCCGGTAAATTTGAAAAGGGACTGGATCCGAATAATGCAGAGGATGCAATCAACCGTGCCTGCCAGCTGATCGAAGAAATGGGAGCCGGTGAAGTTGTCGGAGGAATGGTTGATGTATACAGCAAGAAAAAAGAACCTGTACGTGTACCATTTGATGCCGACAAGATCAATGCACTTCTCGGAACAGACATCCCGGAAGAAGATATGATCAAATATTTTGAAAAGATCGACCTGGAATATGATGCAGAAGCAAAAGAAGTGATCGCACCAACCTTCCGTCATGACTTATTCCGTATCGCCGATCTTGCGGAAGAAGTAGCAAGATTCTACGGATATGATAATATCCCGACTACACTGCCTACAGGTGAGGCTACAACTGGTAAGCTTTCTTTCAAGCTTCGTGTGGAAGAAGTAGCAAGAAATATTGCAGAATTCTGTGGATTCAGCCAGGGAATGACTTATTCATTTGAAAGCCCGAAGGTATTTGACAAGCTCCTCCTCGACAAGGATGATCCGATGCGTCAGGCAATCCAGATCATGAACCCGCTTGGAGAAGATTACAGTGTCATGCGTACAACATCTCTGAATGGTATGCTGACATCTCTTGCAACAAACTACAACAGAAGAAATAAAAATGTCCGTCTGTACGAGCTTGGAAATATTTATCTTCCAAAGGCACTTCCACTGACAGAACTGCCGGATGAAAGAATGCAGTTTACACTTGGAATGTACGGAGATGGAGACTTCTTCAGTATGAAAGGTGTTGTAGAAGAGTTCTTTGAAAAAGTCGGACTTCATAAGAAAGAAACCTATGATCCAAATGCAGGAAAGAACTTCCTTCATCCGGGACGTCAGGCAAACATCGTTTACGATGGAAAGGTTGTCGGATACATGGGTGAGGTTCATCCGGAAGTTGCTGATATCTATGGAATCGGTGAAAGAGCATACGTTGCTGTCATTGATATGCCACAGATCACAGAGCTTGCAACATTTGACAGAAAATACGAAGGAATTGCAAAATACCCGGCAGTCAGCCGTGATATCAGTATGGTAATGCCAAAATCCATCCTGGTAGGACAGGTTGAAGAAGTGATCGAGAACAAGGGTGGCGCTTATCTGGAAAGCTATAAGCTGTTCGATATCTATGAAGGCGCTCAGATCAAGGCAGGCTTCAAGTCTGTTGCTTATTCTATCACATTCCGTGCAAAAGATAAGACTCTGGAAGAAGCTGACATTTCAGCTGCTATGAACCGTATCTTAAAGGCACTGGAGGAAATGGGTATCGAGCTTCGTAAGTAGGCGAAAAGAGGTCAAAAGAATGAAACGACAGGATTTTTATTTTGATTTACCGGAAGAGTTGATCGCGCAGGATCCGCTTGAAGACAGATCCAGTTCCAGACTGCTTGTTCTTGATAAAAAAACCGGTGCAACCAGTCATCACATTTTCCGTGAGATCAAAGATTATCTCAAACCGGGAGACTGCCTTGTGATCAATGATACCAAGGTTATCCCGGCAAGACTGATCGGTGAAAAAGAAGGAACCGGCGGAAAAGTCGAAGTTCTTCTTTTAAAACGAAAAGGAAATGATGTCTGGGAAACACTTGTAAAACCAGGAAAGAAGATGAAACCCGGAGCAAGAGTCAGCTTCGGAGACGGTCTTCTGAAAGGGGAAGTTCTGGAGGTTGTAGAGGAAGGAAACCGTCTGATCCATTTTGAATACGAAGGAATTTTTGAAGAGATTCTGGATCAGCTTGGACAGATGCCGCTTCCGCCTTACATCACCCACCAACTGGAGGACAAGAATCGTTACCAGACCGTGTATGCAAAGCATTCCGGATCTGCGGCTGCTCCGACGGCAGGACTGCATTTTACACCGGAGCTTCTGGAAGAAATCAAAGCAGAAGGTGTGGAGATTGCGCATGTAACGCTTCATGTCGGACTTGGAACTTTCCGTCCGGTAAAAGCGGATGATATTCTGGATCACCATATGCATTCGGAATTCTACCGGATCGAGGCATCTGAGGCAGAAAAGATCAACCGTGCAAAAGAGAGCGGACACCGGGTGATCTGCGTCGGAACGACAAGCTGCCGGACCGTAGAATCTGCGGCTGATGAAAACGGAAAGTTAAAAGAGTGCAGTGGATGGACAGAGATTTTCATCTATCCGGGCTATAAATTCAAGGTACTGGACTGCCTGATCACGAACTTCCATTTACCGGAGTCAACGCTGATCATGCTGGTAAGTGCGCTTGCCGGAAGAGAGCATGTGCTTGCGGCATATGAAGAAGCAGTTAAAGAGAGATATCGATTCTTCAGCTTTGGGGATGCGATGTTTATAGAATAGACGCAGAATCTGACAAATGTGAGGTTATGTCAGGGAACAGGAAATCATAAGATATTAACCGGAGAACGGGATTGTTCAAGTCATGTACAACTTTGAAAAATCTTGTTCTCCGTTTTTTGTATAGGTTGGAAACGATTGAGTTTAAAAATCTTATTGAATAAATGTTTATCGAGAATGCTGTTTTATCCTGCAGAGATAAACAGAACAGATTTGCCGATTCTGCAAAAATATAGTAAGATGGTGTAAGTGCCAAAAGCATGATAACTTTGGGAAATAAAGTCAGGTGGATATTCGTAATTTGTTTTGCTTTTTGATTTGGTTAAAAAGCGGACAGAAATGCATTGAGAATTGAGGAGTAGCAGAAAATGGGCATATTTGAGGAGGCAGCAATTTTCCGGGGCGTCACGAAGGAGGACGCCAGACAGATGCTGAACTGTCTGAATCCGGTAGAAAAGACTTATAAAAAAGATGAAATCATTTACCATGCCGGGGATGAGGTTACTTCAATGGGCGTGGTTCTTTCCGGCAGCGTGTTCATTGAGAATGATGATATTTGGGGGAATCACAGCATTCTGGACCGGGCCGGAAGAGGCGAGATTTTTGCAGAAACATATGCAGCGATTCCGGGGCAGAAGCTGATGGTCAATGTAGTTGCGGCAGAAGAGGCAAGAATTTTGTTTCTTGATGTGGGAAGGATACTGAAAGTCTGTTCCAATTCGTGTGTGTTTCATCATACGTTAATTGAAAATCTGCTGAAGCTTTCCGCAGAGAAGAATCTCCGTCTGTCGAAACGGATTTTTCATATTTCATCAAAATCGATCCGGGGAAGACTGCTGTCGTATTTGTCTTATCAGGCTATGGAAAACGGGAAGAAAGAATTTGATATCCCGTTCAACCGGCAGCAGCTTGCAGATTATCTGAATGTAGACAGGTCCGCGATGTCAAATGAGCTTGGGAAGATGCAGAAAGATAGGCTGATCGAAGTAGACAGGAAACATTTCCGTATTCTTGACGAAACGGAAATATGAATGGATAAATAATGGAAATAAAACGGATACAGCAGTGAGAAACTGTATGTGGGTTAGGATAAAAGAAAACCATTGCAGGAGAGATGTGATTTCATCAGATCCTGTAATGGTTTTTTTGTATACGATGAGTCAAGTATAAATTTGTGGAATTTATCTTTCCAGTCCGTGTATCCAGTCTGACTTTAGGAAATAAATCAGAAAAGCAATGGAACTGAGCGCCCAGGTCATCGGGTAAGCCCAGAAGATCATCTGAATGGACGGGATGAATTTTAAAATAATTACGATATAGGTAACGCGGATCAGACACCAGCATACCAGCATGACATACATCGGGACTGTGGATTTACCGGCTCCGCGCATGATTCCTGCCATACAGTGTGAAAAAGCAAGCAGGAAGTAGAAAAAGGTGTCCGTGTGTGCCTGCATGGCTCCGTAGTGGATAACCTCTGCGGTGGAACTGAAAGCAGACAGAAGCTGTGGAGCGGTAAAATGCACGCAGATACCGATCAGCTCAGAGATCGTAAGAGAGCAGATCACACCGAATACAGCGCCCTTTTTAGCACGGTCATATTCTTTTGCTCCCAGATTCTGACTGATAAAAGTAGTAAGTGCCAGAGCAAAACAGGTGATCGGAAGGAACCCAAATCCCTGGATCTTCATATAAGCCCCACATCCGGCAACCGCCATTTCCCCAAACTGGTTGATATTTGCCTGGACGAATACATTTGCCAGGGAAATGATCGAGTTCTGGAGTCCTGCTGGCAGACCATAAGAAATGATCTGGCGGAGCATATAGGAATCCAGATTGATCCGGTTCAGATGAAGCCGAAACTCCTCCGGACTGTGAAGCAGCTGTACCATACAGAGAATAGCACTTAAAAACTGTGAAATGACAGTTGCAAAAGCGGCAGCACCTACACCAAATCCAAGACCTGCGATCAGTACAAGGTCAAGAATGATATTCGTTACCGAAGAAACGATTAAGTAGATCAGAGGATGGGTACTGTCACCGACGGACTGCAGAATGCCGACAAAGAAGTTGTACATGACAAAGGCAAGTGAGCCGGTAAAGTAGATCCGGAAATAAGTAATCGAGTTTGGAAGTACCGCCTCCGGTGTTCCCATAAGCACCAGGATCTGTGGTGCGGCAATGATACCGACAATGGTAAGGATCACGCCGCAGATCAGTCCGAAACCAACGGTTGTATGGATGGATTTCTGTAGATTCGCAATGTCTCTGGCACCGTAATATTTGGCAACGATGACACCAGATCCGATGGCGATTCCATTAAAAAGACCGACCATAAGAAAGATCAGATTACCGGAAGAGCTGACAGCGGCAAGCGCAGAGCTTCCAAGAAAATTTCCAACGATCAGAGAGTCGGCGGTGTTATATAGCTGCTGAAAAAGGTTTCCCCAGAAAAGCGGAATCGCAAAAGCAACGATACGCTTCCAGATGGAGCCTTCGGTCATCAGTTTGGCTGAAGATTTTGACATAGAATATTTCCCCCGTTTCTTAAGTCATTACTTTTAAGTATAAGGTGCGGCAGAGGGAAAGTCAATGAAAATGAGGTTCGGTAAAAATGCATGTTATCCTTCATGAAACCGAGAAAGAAACTGTTTTGTTCTCTCTTCACTTGGATTTTCAAACACCTGACACGGATCACCCTGTTCAACGATGCGTCCGTCGTCCATAAAGATCACATGATCAGCAACGTCACGGGCAAATGCCATTTCATGAGTTACGATGATCATCGTAGTATTTTGATCAGCAAGCTCGCGGATAACTTTTAATACTTCTCCGGTCAGTTCCGGATCCAGTGCAGAAGTCGGTTCATCAAAACAGAGGATGTCCGGTTGCAGGGCAAGTGCCCTTGCAATAGCAACTCGCTGGCATTGTCCGCCGGAAAGCTGATGCGGATAATTGTCCATCCGGTTATCCAACCCCATCTGTGTCAGAAGAACCTTTGCCTGTACCTCGATGGCGGTCAGGATTTCACGTTTTCTTTCTTTAAAATCCGGCTGCTCTGCGGCGAGAAGCTTTTTGGCAAGCATTACATTTTCCAGAGCGGTATACTGCGGAAACAGATTAAAGTTCTGGAACACCAGACCAAAATGCAGTCGTTTTTTACGGATCACGGATTCTTGAGTGGTTGCCGGGACAGAGGCATCAAAAAGTGTTTCGCCATTTACCCGGATAATTCCGTTATCCGGATGTTCCAGAAAGTTCAGGCAGCGGAGAAGCGTTGTCTTTCCACTTCCGGAAGATCCGATGATGGAAACAGCCTGTCCTTTTTCCAGGTTAAATCCAACGTCTTTTAAGACAGGAGTCTTATTAAAAGATTTACTGATATGTTCTACTTCTAAGATTGGCATAAATATGAATTCTCCTTATCTGAAATATTCCAGTTTCTTTTCAAGGCGTCCGAGAAGAACGGTCAGGATACCATTGAAAATAAGATAATAAACAGCGGTAAAGAACAGCGGCCAGATGGCACCGGAGATGCCATGTGAGCCTTTCATAAATGCCTGTCCTGCCCAGATGATCTCCTGCAGCGCGATAATACGTGCAAGAGAAGTATCTTTTACCAGGGTGATGATCTCATTTGACATCGGTGGTACGATGCGTTTGATCATCTGAAGGAGTGTGATCTTGAAAAAGATCTGATGCTTTGTCATGCCAAGTACAAGACCGGCTTCTTTCTGACCTTCCGGAACACCCTGGATTCCACCGCGGTAGATTTCTGAAAAATAACAGGCGTAATTGATGATAAAAGATACGGCTGCTGCAAGGAATCGTCCTGTTTCACCACCACCCCAGATCGGGTTATGTAAGACCAGCCCGGGGAAATAGTAGATGATCAGAAGCTGGATCATCAGCGGGGTACCACGGATTACCCAGACGATCAGTCTCGCAAGCCAGCTAAGAGGCTTGAAATGAGATATGGAGCCAAAGGCAATGACCAGTCCGAGAGGAAGGGCACCGACCAGCGTCACAATAAATAATTTTAAAGTTTGTAAAAAGCCGACATTCAGTGCTGACACTACGACCGGCATTTGTTTCATAATCAGATCCATAAAAAGTTCCTGCCTTAAATATTATTTCTGCTCAATGATGGCATCCTGAACCCCATAGGTTTCAGCGCATTTCTTCATAGAACCATCATTGTAGCTTGTCTTGAAGAATTCGTTCAGCTTGTCTGCAAGGTCGGAACCTTTGCGGAATCCAACTCCATATTTTTCGGTAGTAAGCTCAACGGTATGAGTCAGATTTTCGTATCCGGTACCTTTTCCGACCATGGCACCGGCCATCAGAAGGTCGATGATTGCTGCATCAGAGGTTCCGGCTGCAACTTCCATCAGGGCATCAGACTGTGAAGAAACCGCAGTGTAGTCATATCCTTCTCCGCTTACAGCTTCTTCTCCGGCACTTCCGGATTCAACTGCAAAAGAAAGATCCTTCAGACTGTCTTTGTCCTGATATTTGTCTGCTTTATCAGAAGGAACAACCACTACCTGCGCATTGTTACAGTAAGCGGAGGTGCATGCCATTGCGCTGGTTACTTCATCAGTAAGTGTCATACCATTCCATACGCAGTCGATGGTTTTTCCATCCAGCTCCATGACTTTATTGTCCCAGTCGATCTCGACAAATTCAGCATCAACGCCAAGACTTTTTGCAAATGCTTTTGCCATATCAGCATCAAAACCGATCCATTCATCGTTATCATCTTTGTAATCCATTGGTTCAAAATCAGTGATTCCAACTACCAGGGTTCCTTTGTCATGAACGTATTCTACATCGCTTTTGGATGCTTTTTTTGAATCATCTGAAGTTTTTGTATCGGAAGATGAACCTCCGCATGCTGCAAGGGATAATACCATTGCTGAAGTAAGTGCAAGTGCTGTTATTTTTTTCATAATAATCGCTCCTCATATAATTTCAAAAAATGTCACGTCACTATATTATCAATCTACCATACTAAAGTCAACCAAAACTTGCTATTTACTTTCTTTTTTGATAAAGATACAATAAGAAATACAGAAATTACTGTAGAAAGAGTAAAACAGAGGAATATAAATATATGGAAACAAATGAGATTATTGTTCACCATGCGACGGAGAATAACCTGAAAAATGTATCTATCCGGATACCAAAGCATCAGATCACCGTATTTACCGGAGTATCAGGTTCCGGGAAATCTTCGCTGGTTCTGGATACTCTTGCGGCGCAGTCGCGCAGGGAGTTAAACGATACTTTTCCAAGCTTTGTACAGCAGTATCTTCCAAAATACGGAAGACCGCATGTGGAACGGATCGAGAATCTTCCGGCAGCAATTGTGATCAATCAGAAAAAGCCGGCTCCGAATCAGCGGTCGACGGTTGGAACTTATACGGATACCTATACCCTTCTGAGGCTTTTATTTTCCAGAGTGGGACAGCCTTTTGTCGGTTATTCGGACAGCTTTTCATTCAATCATCCACAGGGATGCTGCCTGCGGTGTAACGGACTTGGGGAAGTGACAGATCTGGATGTACACAAGCTGGTAGATTTTGATAAATGTCTGAATGATGCCGGAGTGATCCATTATGTGGCATTTGAGCCGGGGCAGTGGAGATGGATCCGTTATGCAAACAGCGGATTGTTTGATCTGGATAAGAAGATTAAAGACTATTCCGAAGAAGAACTGGAACTGTTTTTGTATTCACCGCAGATACGTCTTAAGAATCCACCGGAAGGATGGCCGAAAACTGCGAAATACGAAGGTCTTGTGCATCGGATGTACCGCAGTGTCCTAAATTCGGAAGAAGGAAAACTTCACAGGGAGTTATTGGATCCGATCACCAGTCATGGAGTTTGTCCGGAGTGTAATGGGGCAAGATTGAATCAGAAGGTGTTGTCCTGCAAAATTGACGGGAAAAATATTGCTGATGTAATAAAACTTCCATTATCCGAGCTGCGTGCGTGGATTGACCAAATAGAAGATCCGCTTGCAAAAGATATTCAGGATACACTGCATACCAAACTGTCTGCCCTTATAGATATCGGACTGGGATATCTGTCTCTGGACAGAGGGTTATCTACTTTATCTGGTGGAGAGATCCAGAGATGCAAGATTGCAAAATGCCTGAATTCCTCGCTTTCTGATTTGTTGTATATTCTGGATGAACCGAGTGCAGGGCTTCATAATCATGATATTGAGCGGATGCGCCGTGCACTGGAAAAATTGAGAGATGGTGGAAATACGGTTGTTCTGGTGGAGCATCACCGGAAAATGATCGAGATGGCCGATCACATTGTGGAAATGGGTCCGGAACCGGGAATGGCCGGTGGAAGAGTTTTATTTGAAGGCAGTTATAAGGAACTTTTAAAGAGTGATACGCCGACCGGAGAAGAGATGCGGCTTACTACTTCTCTAAAAGCAAAGGCAAGGGAAGCGAAAGGAATATGGCGGATGGAGCATATCCATCTTCACAATCTGAAGGACATTACCATCGAATTTCCAATAGGAAATCTGGTTGTGATCGCTGGTGTTGCCGGATCCGGAAAAAGTTCTCTGATGGAAAGCTTTTACCGCAGTATGGGAGAGGATGTGGTGTTTGTAAGCCAGCGCGCTGCAGGTGCAAGTCTCAGATCCACTCCGGCGACCTATCTGGGAGTCGCAGATGAAATCCGGAAAATATTTGCAAAGCGGTGCGGTCAGAAGGCATCTTTGTTTTCTTTTAACGGCGCAGGAAAGTGTCCGGCATGTAAGGGAAAAGGAGTGATCGTATCGGATATGGCATTTATGGATGACATCGAGACGACCTGTGATGTGTGTAAAGGACTTCGGTATTCAAAAGAAGTTTTGCAATACGAAGTAGATGGAAAGAATATTGCGGAAGTGATGGATTTGACTGTTGCACAGGCAGAGGAATTCTTCAGGGGAACAAAGATCAGCGAAGCGCTGGAGCCTCTGGAAAAAGTAGGACTTTCTTATCTGCACCTAAATCAGGCACTTTCTACTTTATCCGGCGGAGAGTTGCAGCGAATGAAGTTTGCTTCCTATCTCGGAAGTAAAGACCGTATTTTCATTCTTGATGAGCCGACAAACGGATTGCATATCAAGAATGTCCGGAGTCTGTTAAAGCTTCTGAACCAGATGGTGGATGAAGGGAATTCCATTTTTGTTATTGAACATAACATAGAATTTATCAAATCCGCTGATTATGTGGTAGAATTAGGACCAGAAGGAGGAGATGCCGGAGGAAGACTGCTGTTTGTCGGTACACCGTCTGAGATGAAAAAGAGTGAAAAATCTGTCACGGCAGAATATTTATGATGTGAGTGTCAAAAGCAAATTTTGCCACTCACTGATGTAACTGGATTGCTCCATTGCTACGCAATCCCCCTATTTATAATTATAAAAATTTACAGAAACAGAAATATTTACCAAAAAGATAGAAGAAAAGGAGACGAACGCTATGAAACTAATGATTGCATCAGATATCCACGGATCCGCATATTATTGTCTGGAAATGCTGGATGCGATGAAAAAAGAATGCCCGGACAGACTGTTACTTCTGGGCGACATCCTGTATCATGGACCAAGAAATGATCTTCCGCTGGAATACGAACCCAAAAAGGTAATTAAAATGTTAAATGAAGTTAAAGAGAAATTATTCTGTGTACGCGGAAACTGTGACACAGAGGTAGACCAGATGGTACTGGATTTTCCGATCATGGCAGATTATGCAGTGATCCCGTGCGGCAACAGGATTATTTACGCCACTCACGGACACCATCATAACGTCATGACCCCAATCCCAATGCAGCCAGGAGATATTCTCCTCCACGGTCACACCCACGTACCGGCCTGGGAACCATTCGGAAATGAGAACCTCTACCTCAACCCAGGTTCCGTTTCCATCCCAAAAGAAAACAGCGCCCACAGTTACATGATCCTGGAAGACGGTATCGCGAAATGGAAAAACCTATACGGTGAAGTTTACCACGAACTGATGCTGTAGTTATTTTACTAAAGAACAAGAAAATATTGAACAAAATAAAACCCCATAAATTGTCGACATTCGCCAATGTACATCCGACAATTTATGTAATAAAATGAAACTAAGAAAAGCAAAGGAGAGCCTAATAACATGAGAGCTTACGAAAGATTTTTAAACTACGTTCCGGTATGGACAACCAGTGATGAGACAAGCGATACTGTCCCGTCAGCAGACAGAGAGCTGGTACTGGCAAGAATGCTTGTAGAAGAGATGAAAGATCTTGGAATCGCAGATGCAAGAGTGGACGACAAAGGATATGTATATGGACACATCCCTGCAACTCCTGGATGCGAAGACAAGCCGTCGCTTGGTCTGGTTGCGCATATGGACACTGTGGCAGATGCATCGGGCGAAAATATAAAGCCACAGATCATTGAGAATTATGACGGGAAGGACGTTGTCCTGAAAGGTTCCGGAGATATTCTGAAAGTAGATGAGTTCCCGTACCTTGCAGAATTAAAGGGCAGAACTCTGATCACAACTGACGGAACCACACTTCTTGGGGCAGATGACAAGGCGGGTATCGCAGAGATTCTTACCGTGGCAGAAGAGATCATCAAAGAAGGACTTCCGCATGGAAAGATCTGCATCGGATTTACACCGGATGAAGAGATTGCAAGAGGAGCAAAGCATTTTGATGTAGAAGGTTTTGGTGCTGACTATGCTTACACTTTGGACGGTGATGAGGAAGGCGAGATTCAATTCGAGAACTTCAATGCATCTACTGCATTTATCACCATTCACGGTGTCAGCGTACATACGGGATCAGCAAAAGACGTGATGGTTAATTCACAGACCATTGCGACCGAGATCCACCAGATGCTTCCGGTAAATGAAAGACCGGAGACAACCGAAGGATATGAAGGATTCTATCATCTGGTCAGCGTGCAGGGAAATGTGACAACGACTAAGATGAAATATTTTATCCGTGATTTTGATCGCAGATCTTTTGACGCAAGAGCACAGAAACTTCGTGATATCGCAGAAGAGATGAATAAAAAGTACGGCGAAGGAAAAGTGGAAGTTGAGATTGTGGAATCTTATTACAACATGCGCGAAAAGATTGAACCGTGCATGCAGTTGATCGATTACGCAAAAGCAGCGATTGAGCATGCAGGTATTACACCAATCGTGTCACCGGTCCGTGGGGGAACAGATGGTGCAAGACTCAGCTTCAAAGGACTTCCGTGTCCGAATCTTGGAACGGGCGGACATGCATTCCATGGCGTATTTGAGCATATCACAGTAGAAGGAATGGATAAAGCAGTCCTTATTGTAAAAGACATCATTAGACAGTTTGCAGAATAAAGGGAAATTTAATAGAATTAAAGGAAATGTATGAAAATACGAGAGAGGTAAAATTATGTCTGATAATAAGAAAATCACAGTGGTGACGCTGGCATTTATGGCATTTTCAACAGTATGGGGATTTGGAAATGTATTGAACGGATTCATCTATTTTAACGGAATTCAGGTAATACTAAGCTGGGTTATGATGTTTGTGCTGTATTTTATTCCGTATTCACTGATGGTTGGGGAACTGGGATCGGCTTTTAAAAACAGCGGTGGCGGTGTAAACTCATGGGTTTACGATACAATAGGTCCGAAGGTAGCCTATTATGCAGGCTGGACCTACTGGGCATGCCATATTACGTACATTGCCAGCAAAGGAAGCGGAAGCCTGAAAGCCCTCAGCTGGGCAGTATTCCGTAACGCAGAGACTTATGATACATTCCCGACGATTGGCGTACAGATGGCAACACTGGGGGTATTCCTGATCGGATGTTTCATTGCGAGTAAAGGAATGAATCCGCTGAAAAAGCTGCTTTCTCTTGCCGGGACCAGTATGTTTGTAATGTCGATTTTATATATTATCATGATGCTTGCAGCACCGGCGATCAATCCTGGCGCAGACTATGTAACGATTGATTTCAGCCTGAAGAATCTGATTCCGAACTTTAATATCGGATATTTTTCATCGCTTTCAATCCTTGTATTTGCAGTCGGAGGATGTGAAAAAATTTCGCCTTATGTAAATAAAGTAGAAAATCCAAGCAAAGGCTTCCCGAAAGGAATCATTGCAATGACTGCTATGGTACTGGTATGCGCAATGCTGGGAACGATCGCGATGGGAAGAATGTTTGACCCGGTGGTAATTAACGCCAGTGAAGAATCTTTTAATTCTTATGCGGCAAATGGTTCTTACTGGGCATTCCAGAAACTGGGTGAGTACTATCACATTGGAGATACTTTCCTGATCATCTATGCACTCTGTAACCTGATCGGACAGTTTTCAATTCTGATCCTGAGTATCGATGCACCGCTGCGTATGCTTCTGGATAACGAAAAAACGGCACAGTATATTCCTTCAGGGCTTCGTAAAAAGAATAAATATGGTGCGTATTCCAATGGTATTAAACTGGTTTTGGTGCTTGCAGGGGCAATCATCGTAGTGCAGACCTTCCTTCCGGGAGCAGCAGCGGTTCTCCAGCAGCTTACCAGGCTGAATTCCGTATGTATGCCGCTTCGTTATACCTGGGTATTTGTGGCTTACATTGCGCTTCGTAAGGCATATGACCGGATTCCGGCAGAATACCGTTTTGTGAAAAATCAGAAGATCGCATACTTCTTCGGAGGATGGTGTTTATTTGTGACACTGATCTGTTGTATAATGGGAATGTATAACAAAAATCCATTTACCTTTGCAATGAATGTGATCACACCGGTAGTGCTGACTGCACTTGGAATTATCATGCCGAAGCTTGCCGAACGTGAACGTGCAAAAGAATCTGGAAAATAAAGGGCTGAAATGCCAGGAGGAACATTATGGATAACCAGACAATTAAAGAACTCACATCATTTATAAAGAACTCGCCGACTGCTTTCCATGCAGTAAAATCAATCCGGGATATTCTTACAAAAGAAGGATTTCAGGAGCTGAAAGAGTCGGAAAAATGGAAAATAGAAAAAGGCGGAAAATATTATGTGACCCGTAACCATTCCAGCATTCTTGCATTTAAAGTCGGAAACCAACTGGATGAGTACAGCTTTCATGTAACTGCGTCCCACAGTGACTCACCGACCTTTAAGATCAAAGAGAATGCAGAGATTGAGGTGAAGAAAAAATACACGGTTCTGAATACAGAAGGTTATGGCGGAATGATCTGTTCTACCTGGTTTGACCGTCCGTTATCGGTAGCAGGGCGCGTAATTGTAAAGACGGACAGTGGAATGGAGACCAGACTGGTCAAGGTAGAAAGAGATCTTCTGATGATTCCAAGTCTTGCAATCCATATGGACCGCGCAGTCAATGAAGGCCGTGCGATCAACAAACAGGTAGACATGCTTCCGGTTTTTGCTGGATCGGCAAAAGAACCGGGTGAGATGAAAAAACTGATCGCAGAAGAGATTGGCGTAGAAGAAGAGAAGATTTATGGTATGGATCTGTTCCTGTATAACCGAATGGAGCCATCTGTATGGGGAAGAGAGAATGAATTCTTATCCTGTCCACAGCTGGATGATCTGCAGTGTGCGTTTGCGTCGCTGAATGGTTTCCTTGCAGGAGAAAATGCAAAGAATATCAATGTTTTTGCCTGCTTTGACAATGAAGAGGTTGGATCAGGAACCAAGCAGGGAGCAGCATCGACACTGTTGTCGGATGTGCTTTGGCGGATCAACAAGGCACTGGGAAAGGATGAGGAAGATTTCTATCGTGCAGTTGCCGGAAGTTTTATGCTGAGCTGTGATAATGCACATGCAGTACACCCGAATTATCAGCAGAAGACAGATGTAAATAACTGTAACTATATGAACGAAGGAATCGTGATCAAATCTCATGCCGGTCAGAAATATACCAGTGATGCAGTAAGTATTGCGATTTTCAAGGCAATCTGTGAAAAGGCAGGTGTACCGGTGCAGTTTTTTGCCAACCGTTCGGATGCGGCAGGTGGAAGTACACTGGGAAATATTGCAATGGCGCAGGTATCCATGAATACCGTGGATATCGGACTTCCGCAGCTCGCAATGCATTCGGCTTATGAGACTTCCGGTGTAAAGGATACCGGTTATCTGATCGAGGCATCCAAAGAATTTTACAGCTGTCATATCAAGGCAGCAGGCGATGGTTTGTTTGAAATTGCATAAAGAAGTATTTGCAGAGAGTTCCGGAAGAACTCTCTGCAAGTTTTTCCGAATCTGGAAGAAGGCGTATTTCGAGGAACGATAGAAAAATAAAATTCAGAGTGCATTCTAATTTTTTTATAGACAGGAAAGAAACTGTCCTGTTATAATAATTATGGTGTCAGATCACCGAAATGGCAGAGAATGAGTAACAAGGTTGGGTAAAAGGAATGGCAGAATTAATATATCGAACACTAAGAGAAAATATTGCAGATATTATCCGGAAGAGGATCATTTACCAGGAGCTGGAGCCGGGACAGAAGATTGTGGAACAGGATCTGGCAAAGGAATTTAAGACAAGCAGGGCTCCGATTCGTGAGGCACTTAGACAGCTGGAAAATGAAGGACTTATAGAATATGTAAGAAATGCAGGATGCTCTGTAAAAGAAATTACACTGGAAGAATCATTTGAAATTTACCTTATGCGGGCGAATTACGAAACCATGGCAGTGAAGCTGATGGGAGGAAACGTTCCAGAGGATACCATTTGCCGGATGGAAGAAGTGCTGGAAAAAATGAAAAAACTGGATGAAGAGCAGTTTGACCAGGTTTTTGTCTATGATAACCAGATGCATGGACTGCTTGTAGAGATGACTGGTATGACAAGGCTCTATAAAGCATGGAAAGAGCTGAATTATGGAAATATTGTTACGGGCTTCAGCCTGAGCACGGATAAAAAGCGTGTGTTAGAAAGACAGTATCCGATTCATAAAGAACTGGTGGATGCCTGCAGGGAAAAGAACAAGGAGAAAATCTGTCACGTTCTTTCCGAACATTACATGAGAACGATCCGAAGGCTTTTGAAAGAGCAGGGATTGTCGGAAGAGGATTCCGGATTTTCATTTGATTTTCTTGTCTAGGATACAGAGAGAGGTTACAGTCTTTAGATAGTAGTAAATGGATAAATATTAATAATGAAGAGATGTGGATAGTAATATTCCACATCTTTTTTTGCTGTGTTTTGTTGAATTATAACAAAAAAAGAGTGTAAGACATGAGCTGTATTGAAAAAGTGGTGAAGTTATGCTATATTACTTATAAAGGATGACGATTGTCGACAGTCGCCAAAACAGAAAGGAAATAAAAAGTAATGGGAAAAGCACAGACTAATGAAAAACATCCAAAAGGCTTTTATGCCTGTTGTATCACATTTATGTTTGAACGCCTGGCATTTTACGGAGCAAAGCCAATCTTGCTTCTATTCCTGATCACTGCAACTTTACAGGGTGGTCTTGGTATTGAGCGAACAGATGCGGCAGTCATGGCAGCGAATCTGACAGCGTACACCTATATGGCACCGCTGATCGGAGGAATTATCTCTGACAGATGGCTGGGAGCGAGATATGCGATCTCTCTGGGATATATTATCATGGCAATCGGATATCTGGTAGGCTGGAAGGCAACAGGTCCGGGAATGGTCAATCTGATGATCATTCTTGTATCGATTGGAACCGGTCTTTTCAAAGGAAACTTAAACGCTCTGATCGGAAGACAATATCAGAACAAAGAGCTTCTGGATGCTGCATTTTCCATTCAGTATTCTTATGTAAATGTTGGGGCTTTCGTAGGTTCACTGCTTACCGGATTTTTGTATCTCCACTTATTTAAAAAAGGCGATGTGCTTGGATTCCGTCAGTGCTTCTTTGTGGCATCGATCTGGTGCATCGTTGGTCTGGCATGGTTTGTGCTGAACTGGAAAAACCTTCAGGGACAGGGTGTGAAACCATTCAAGTATCTTACGGATGAGAATGGAAATGTGATCGGGTCTAACGAAAAGAAAGAAGATGGGAAGAACGACAAGCAGCCGCTTACAAAATTGGAAAGAAACCGTATGATAGCGATCATTCTTGTATCGGCACTCTCTGTTATCTTCTGGCTGTTCTACTATCAGCAGGATCTTGCGCTTGTCATTTATATGACCGATTATGTGAAGATGAGTATTGGCTCTTTTGACATTCCGCCGTCATGGGTTACTACTACATGGAACGGACTTTTGTGTGTCGTTCTTGGTGGTGTGATGGCAGCCATCTGGAAGAAACTTGCCGAGCGTCCGCAGGGCGATATGAATATGTTTAAGAAAGTAGCACTTGGCTTCCTTTTTGTAGGACTTGCGTTTGGAGTAATGGTTGTTTGTGAACTGGTTCGCGGAGTTGGCGTAGATGCTTCTGTAAAAGCAAGCGTTTTCTGGCCATTCCTGTTTGTAACGGTTATTACAATCGGAGAGATGTGTTTCTCACCGCTGCGTAATGCATTTGTAAGTAAGTATGCGCCGAAGAAATATCTCTCACTTTTGATGGGGGTTATCGCAATTTCTACATTTGGCGCAAACAAGTTAAGCCCGTTTGTACAGGCATTTATTGAAAAATTTGATGTGTTCCCTGTATTTGTTGGAATCACAGTCATTATGTTAGTATTTACAGCACTTATCTTCTTGGCTAACAAGAAGCTGAACAGCCTTGTTGAAGGGAAAGAAGAAGCTTAAATGATTCTGCCAAAAAGAGAAAAAAGAAGTCCGGTGATCGAAGGAAAGATCACCGGATTTTCTTTTAACCGAGCATTTCGATAAATGCCCCGAGTCTTGTATTGATCTGTGCCTGGTCACCAGAAGAATAGTCTGTATTGATTGCAATATACGGAAGTCCTTTTTCTTTGGTGACAAAGGTGCGGATCGCATCGGACTCAATGGCAAAGGTATGACATGCCTGCAGAAGGACCTCAACGACACCATCTACCTGATATTCATCAATCTGGGCATCAAGCGCCTCGAGACGTCCCGGGTTCGGACTCATGACCGAACAGTTTACACGAAGATATTTTTCGGCGATTGCAGTGATTGGATCCTTTGTCTCATCAATCGGATCTTTTTTCTCACGTGGACCGCAACAGTTCTCAAAGCCGACAACATCTGCTCCGAGTTCTTCAATCTGGCGTACAATTTTGTCGATCACGCCGGTGGTCGGACATCCGGTAATGAGAACTCTCGGACGGGATGGTTTGCCTTTATATTCCTTTTCATAAAGCTCTTTAAGCTCAGCGGTACGGTGTTCCAGGTATTTGATTTTTTCTTCCAGATCAACCGTGAATTCGTTCGAGGAAATAACCGTGTTGATCTCATAACCGGTAATCGGAGTCGGTTTTAAGCGTCCAATCTCAAAGAAGTCAAGGACGGCCTTGCGTTCCCGGTTGCGAAGATGGATTGCTTTGCGGATCTGCTCATCTGTGATCCTTATGTGATAGAAATCCTCCAGATCTTCTTTGACGCTGATTACCTCCTGTTTCCAGAATTCCAGCGCACCGCGGCCTGTTTTTCCTGGCGGAAGCTGCATAATATGGCAGTGCTTAAGCTCGGACATCAGTTCATACATTTTCTTTTTTCCATCGCAGGTTGTCTCTGCGAGTACCATGTCCGAAAAATAGAAGAATGGACAGCGGTCAGCGAGGGCGGCACCGTAGCTTGCCTTGATCAGAGGACAAAGGTTCTGTGGCAGTCTGGTCTCTGCGATCGGGATATTGTCATCTCCGATCCCGCAAAGTACAACTGCAGCTGCGTCTGCAGCTTCAATCAGTTCCCATGGGGTGTAGGTACAGAAAACTCCGACAATTCTGCGCCCGGACTCCTTCAGCTCTTTCATTTTCAGAAAAGCATTCTTTCTTGCTTCCGGATAGGTTTCAAAATCTTCCGGTAATTTTAAATTGGTCATTTTCAGATCTCCTTTTTTATAAATGATAGTTTTATCATAAGTGTTTTTAAACGAGATGTATAATTGATATTTTTTATAAAGAAGGAAATTTAAAGATGTTTTCAATAGAAATTCTTAAGAATTCATGATGCCAGGAGGATAGCATTGTGATTGGATTCAAAATAAGGTATATTGAAAACAGGAACGTAAAGTAGAGCGAAAAGAAAAGGAGAACATTTATGGGGGCATTGATTCATATAGAAAATATGAAGAAAATCTACAATCCGGGTGAGAATGAAGTCCGTGCACTTGACGGGATCGATCTGGATATCGAAAAAGGAGACCTGGTTGCGATTGTGGGACATTCGGGCTCGGGAAAATCAACGCTGATGAATATGCTCGGCTGTCTGGATACACCGACTTCAGGCAAGTATGTTCTGGACGGGCAGGATGTGGCGAGTATGACAGATAATCAGCTTGCAGATGTGCGGAATAAAGAGATCGGTTTCATTTTCCAGGGATTCAACCTGATCAGTAATCTGGATGCAGTTGGAAACGTAGAGCTTCCGCTGGTATACCGCGGGGTGTCAAAAAATGAGAGAAAGCAACTTGCGATGGAAGCCCTGAAAAGTGTCGGCCTGGAAGACCGGATGAAGCATAAGCCGAATGAAATGTCCGGAGGACAGCAGCAGAGAGTTGCGGTGGCAAGAGCGGTTGCCGCAAAACCGCCGATCATTCTTGCCGATGAACCGACCGGCAATCTGGATACAAAATCAACACAGGAGATCATGGAAATCCTGAAAGAACTGCACAGGTCAGGCAGAACGGTTATTATCATCACACATGATGAAGAGATTGCCAGTCAGGCACACCGGGTGATCCGGATACTGGATGGCAGGATTGAAGAAGATTATTGTAATAGGTAATGCACAAAGTTAAAGTTCGTTTTGGATTTCAACTAATCTTTTAAAATCTTTTAAAATGCAACATTTTCGTTTACCTTTCCAGGTAAATGCGGTAAAATAAAAGAAAAAGGAATCTGGCATCAAAAGCCAGATAAGACAGGAGGTTTTTTGTATGAAGATGATTATGGCGATCCTGCATAAGGATGATGAACTGGAGACGATAGAGGAACTGAATATTGCCGGATACATGGTAACAAAGCTGGCTACAACTGGTGGATTTCTGAAGAAAAAGAGTACCACGATCATGGTTGTAGTGGATGATGAGAAGGTAGCAGAGGCACTGAAGATCATCAAGAAGAATTCTGGCGAAAGAAAGACGATCACTTATGCAAACCCGGCATTGATCTCAGGACAGAGCAGCATGAGCGCAGCACCGTCCGTTCCGATCAATGTGCAGGTAGGTGGAAGTACGATTTTTGTACTGAACGTGGAGCAGATGGAGAAATACTAAAGTTTATGGAAATTGTAATCTTGAGTTTTACAGATGCAGGTTGTCAGATGGCCTGTAAAGTCAGAGAGAATTTCATACAAAGCGGATACCGTGTCAAAGTGTATACTTTGACACGGTTTTGCAGATTATACGGATTTCATGCTTTTCCGGAAGATAAGAAAAGCTGGATAGGCAGCCTCTGGGGAGAGAAGGCTTTGTTTTTTATCGGGGCGGCAGGAATCGCAGTGCGGATGATCGCCCCTCACGTGAAGGACAAATTTACCGATTCGCCGGTTCTGGTGATGGATGAAAAAGGAAGCTATGTGATTCCGCTCCTGTCGGGACATGTGGGCGGAGCTGTAGAGCTTGCAAAGGAAATTGCGGAGAAAATAAATGCGCAGGCAGTACTTACTACAGCAACGGATGTAGAACAAAAGTTTGCAGTAGATGTATTTGCAAAAAGCAATGGTCTGGTACTGACAGACCGGAAAAAAGCAAAGGAGATCTCAGCTGTGGTTCTGGATGGGAATAAGATTGGACTTTACAGTGTATTTCCAGTAGAAGGAAAGTTTCTGGAGGAATTAAAGCTATGTGAAACAGAAGAGTTTCTCAGAAACTATCCATATGGAATCCGGATTGCAGGAAGAAGTGGTGAAAGGCGGGAAGAAGAGACGATTCTGGATCTTCAGCCGAAGAACTTGGTGCTGGGAATCGGATGTCGCAAAGGGATTTCCGAAGAAGAAATCCAAAGCGCGGTCAATGAGGCAAAAAAGATCCTTGGATTTACAGAAAAGGAAGTCATTGAGATCGACAGTATTGATCTGAAAAAAGAAGAGGAGGGATTACTTTCTTATGCGGCAAAGTGGAAGCTTCCATTTTACACGTTTTCAGCAGAAGAGTTGGGAAAGGTTAAATGTGTCAGCTCCCATTCGGAGTTTGTCAGGAAGGTCACGGGTGTGGACAATGTCTGTGAGCGGGCGGCGATCCTTGCAGCCGGAGA
Organism: Coprococcus sp. LG101-27; assembly: GCF_027695515.1. Lineage (NCBI taxonomy): Bacteria > Bacillati > Bacillota > Clostridia > Lachnospirales > Lachnospiraceae > Coprococcus > Coprococcus sp. LG101-27. Next base: position 58,957 of record NZ_JAQEUJ010000004.1, on the reverse strand, counting down.
GGATGGCAGGCTTCTGATGCCGAAGCAGTGCATGAACCGGGTGACAATAGCAGTGGCAGAAAAGAAGGTAAGGATCAGAATATGAAGCGGATTTTAATATTTTCAGGGACAACAGAGGGAAGGCGGATTACGGAATTTCTGGATGGAAGAAATGTAAAAGTTTATGTCAGTGCCGCAACTGAATATGGAAAAGAATGTACCGGAGAACATGAGAATGCGGAAGTCTTTTTTGGACGTATGGATCAGAAGCAGATGGCAGAGATGATAAAGGAAAAGCAGATCGATCTGGTGATCGATGCAACCCATCCATTTGCACAGCTTGTGACTGGGGAGATAAGGGGGGCCTGCGAAATCTCCGGTGTGCAGTATCTGCGTTGCCTGCGGGAGGAGATGGAAGCAATGCCGGATGAAGCGGATCGGGTGATCTGGGCGCAGTCGGTTGAAGATGCGGTGGAATATCTGCAAAATACAGAAGGAAAGATTCTGATTACCACCGGTAGCAAGGAACTGATAAAATATACAAAGCTTACGGAGTATAAAGAGCGCTGCTTTGCGCGAGTCCTCTCTACGGAGCAGGCGGTTATGGAGTCGGTCGCGCTTGGCTTTGAAGGAAAGCATCTCATTGCAATGCAGGGACCATTTTCAAAGGAGATGAACGTGGCTACGATCCATCAGACAGGCGCAAAATATTTTGTGACCAAAGAATCGGGAAAAGCCGGAGGCTTTGGAGAAAAGGTACAGGCAGCAAAGGAAACAGGGGCAGTTCTTGTTGCGGTAGGAAGACCAAAAGAAACAGGGAGAACATTTTCAGAAGTCTGTAAATGGCTGGAAAAGAATCTGTAATAAAAGTTCAGAAAATAGTTATGGGGAGATAAAGTCAGAGATCAGAAAGGCAGATGGGGAAGATGAATCTGACAGATTTGCATTATGTAGTTGAAATCGATAAGAGTGGATCAATCTCAAAGGCGGCGAAGGAACTTTATGTGGCGCAGCCAAATCTTAGTAAAGCGATCAAGCATCTGGAGCGGGAATTTGGAATTTCTATCTTTGAGCGGTCGTCAAAGGGAGTTAAGGCGACAAGAGAAGGACAGAAATTTCTGGAGTATGCCAAAAGGATCATTTACGAAATAGAGGAAATGAAAAGGGACTGCAGTGATCTGGGGAAAGAAAATCTCTCATTTAAGATTACTGTTCCGAGGGCAAGTTACATTTCCAGTGCATTTGCAGAGTTTATCGGAATGCAGAGCAAGGAAACGGCGATCAAAGCAGAATTTCAGGAAAGCAGTTCTATGCATGCCATTGAAAATGTGTTGCAGAACGGGTATTCCATGGGAATCATCCGGTATCTGTGCGAGAATGAACCTTATTTTCAGTCGCTTCTTGATCTGAAAGGGCTGGATGCAGAACTTCTGGCAGAGCTTCCGTATGTGATCTTAACTTCTGCGGATGGAGATCTTGCAAAGAGGGAGTTAAAGACAAGAGAAGAACTGGAAGATGGTGTGGAAATCCTGCATGGGGACTGGAAACTTCCGACCGGAGAATACACTGAGCTGAGTGAGAATGGAGAGTCGCTTCATCCACATAATAAAATTTATATTTTTGAAAGGGGAAGCCAGTTTGATATTTTGCGGGAAGTAAAAAACAGTTATATGTGGGTATCGCCAGTACCGGAAAAATTAAGGAAAAACTACAATCTGGTGCAGAAGCATGCCGGATTTTCCAGACAGATGATCCGGGATGTGCTGATCTACAAAAAGGGTTATCAGAAAAAATTGTACGAAAGAGAATTTATTGGGCATTTAAAAGAAACAATCCGTGAAATGATGTAAATGAGAGCAGAATGATATATCGGACCAAGATATATCCATTCTGCTCTTTTTGTGTATTTGATGAGCTGGGTACACATTTATCCGTCTATTCATAAATACTAATACTTTTGATTCTTGTATTATTATATATTGGAAAATATATAGCTATCATATATGAAACGTATAAACGAAAACTATAGATATATGTTATAATGTCATAAAAATAATAGAATAATAAGAAGGAAATGTACAATATGACGAAGGAGGAAATGGAATGTTAGATGCATCTTATTATCAGAAAACGGATGAGATCATTGCCATGCATACAAGGGAGGAACGCTCATTGATACCGATCATTCAGGATATTCAGGAGGAATACCGTTATCTTCCACCGGAACTGCTTACCTATGTAGCAAAACAGATCGGGATTACAGAGGCAAAAGCGTACAGTGTGGCAAGCTTTTATGAGAATTTTTCATTTGAACCGAAAGGAAAGTATGTGATCAAGGTCTGTGACGGAACAGCCTGTCATGTGCGTAAATCCATTCCTATCCTGGAAGCGCTGTATAAAGAGCTGGGGTTAAATGAGCACAAGCATACATCAGACGATATGCTTTTTACAGTAGAGACTGTATCCTGTCTTGGAGCCTGTGGACTTGCACCTGCGATCACAGTTAATGATGAAGTACATCCGAAGATGTCACCGGAGAAGGTAATCAAACTTCTTGAAGAACTGAGAGGTGAAGAAAATGAAAATTGAAAACAGAACGGAACTGAAGGAATATCGTATTGAATGTCAGAAAAAACAATCGGCTGACTGCAGAGTACTGGTTTGCGGGGGAACCGGATGTCTGGCAAGTGGATCAGGCAAGATTTATGAAAAGTTAAAAGAACTGACAAAAGATCATACAGGGGTAGAAGTAAAGATCGGGGAAGAAATCGCACATACAAAGGTTATGAAGAGTGGATGTCATGGCTTCTGCGAGATGGGACCTCTGGTAAGAATTGAACCATATAATTATTTATATATTAAAGTAAAACTGGAAGACTGCGAAGAGATTTATAACGAAACAATCCTGGGTGGCAGACCGGTAGAGCGACTTCTCTACAAGATGGATGGAGTGACCTATCCGTCACAGGAAGAGATTCCGTTCTACGCAAAGCAGACCAGACTGGTACTGAAGAATTGCGGACATATCGACGCAGAGCATATTGGGGGTGCACTTGCAGTCGGTGCTTATGCCGGAATCGAAAAGGCACTCTTTGAGATGACACCGGAAGCAGTGATCCAGACAATCTATGATTCGAATCTGCGTGGACGTGGAGGTGCCGGATTCCGCACCGGCAGAAAGTGGCAGCAGGTTGCTTCCCAGAAAGAAAAGATCCGCTATGTGGTCTGCAATGGTGATGAAGGTGATCCGGGTGCATTTATGGACCGAAGTATCATGGAAGGTGATCCGCACCGTATGATCGAGGGCATGATGATCGCAGCATATGCAGTACAGGCACAGGAAGGCTATATCTATGTACGTGCAGAATATCCGCTTGCGATTGAAAGACTGAAGACAGCGATCAGCCAGGCAGAGGCAATCGGACTTTTAGGAGACAACATTCTTGGAACCAATTTCAGTTTCCATTTACATATCAACCGTGGTGCAGGTGCATTCGTCTGTGGAGAAGGCAGCGCACTGACGGCATCCATTGAAGGAAAACGTGGAATGCCGAGAGTAAAACCGCCACGTACAGTAGAGCAGGGATTATGGGCAAGACCAACTGTTCTTAATAACGTAGAAACCTATGCCAATGTTCCGATGATCGTAACAAATGGTGCAGACTGGTTCAAAGGAATCGGTACACCAGAGAGTCCCGGAACGAAAGCATTTGCACTGACTGGTAATGTAAGAAATACAGGACTGATCGAAGTACCAATGGGAATTACATTGCGCGAAGTTATTTATGACATCGGCGGTGGAATCCAGAATGACAAGAAATTCAAAGCAGTACAGATCGGTGGTCCGTCCGGTGGATGTCTGACCGAGGATCAGCTGGACAGTAAGATGGACTTTGATTCACTGGCGAAGATCGGGGCAATGATCGGTTCGGGCGGTCTGGTTATCATGGACGAGGATACCTGTATGGTAGAGGTTGCCAGATTCTTCATGAGTTTTACACAGAGAGAAAGCTGTGGAAAATGTGTTCCTTGCCGTGAAGGTACAAAGAGAATGCTTGAAATCCTGGAGCGTATTGTAGCAGGAAACGGAAAACCATCCGATATGGACGAGCTTCGTGAACTGGCAGATATGATTGAGAGTACGGCGCTTTGCGGACTTGGAAAGAGCGCACCGAAACCGGTTATCAGTACCATGAATGCATTTGAAGAGGAATATCTGGAACATATCAACGAGAAACGCTGCCGGACAGGTGTCTGTTCAAATCTGCGTAAATTCCAGATCGATCCGGAGATATGCAAGGGCTGCTCGAAGTGTGCAAGAAACTGTCCGGCAGGTGCAATTGAAGGCGTGTTGAAATCTCCTTATCATATCAATCAGGAGAAATGTATCAAGTGCGGAGCCTGCATGGAACAGTGTCCGTTTAAAGCAATTCATATCGAGAAATAGGAGGAATGAGTCATGGGATATATGACAATAGATGGAAGGAAGGTAGAGTTTACAGATGAGCCGAATGTACTTTCTGTCATCCGTAATGCAGATATAGATATACCGACACTCTGCTACCATTCAGAACTGTCTGTGTATGGAGCCTGTCGTTTGTGTACCGTAGAAGATGAGAGAGGAAAGACGTTTGCATCCTGTTCAGAACCGCCAAGAGATGGGATGGTCATTTACACGAATACTCCGCGTCTTATGAAATATCGTAAGATGATTCTGGAGCTTTTACTTGCTGCACATTGCAGAGACTGTACAACCTGTATCAAGAGTGGAGAATGTCAGCTTCAGGCGCTGGCACACCGTATGGGCGTCACAACCGTCCGATTTGAAAATACAAAAGAACAGTATCCACTGGATTTCAGTTCACCGTCAATCGTGCGTGACCCGAATAAATGTATTCTCTGTGGTGACTGTGTCCGTATGTGCGACAATGTACAGTCTGTTAATGCGATTGATTTTGCATACCGGGGAACAAAGGCTCTGGTAACACCGGCATTTAACAAAAAGATTGCAGAGACAGACTGCGTAAACTGTGGACAGTGCAGGGTTGTCTGTCCTACAGGTGCGATCAGTATCAATACCAATATCGAAGTGATCTGGGATCTTCTTGCAGATAAGAATACAAAGGTGATCGCACAGATCGCACCGGCAGTCCGGGTCGCAGTCGGCGATCAGTTCGGCCTTCCAAGAGGGGAAAATGTGATGGGAAAACTCGTCAATGTGTTGCACCGCCTTGGATTTGATGAAGTTTATGATACTTCTTATGGTGCAGACCTTACGGTGATCGAGGAATCTGAAGAGCTTCTTGAACGACTCGCATCCGGAGAAAATCTCCCATTATTTACATCCTGCTGTCCGGCATGGGTAAAATTCTGTGAGAACCGTTATCCGGATCTGGCAAAAAATCTGTCAACCTGCCGTTCACCGCAGCAGATGTTTGGTGCTGTGATCCGTGAATACTATAAGGATCCGGAAAAGAATGGTGGAAAGAGAATCGTTTCTGTATCGATCATGCCGTGTACTGCAAAGAAAGAAGAGATTTTAAGACCGGAATCTTCCACGAATGGAAAGCAGGATATTGATTATGTACTGACTACAACAGAGCTGATTACAATGATCCGGAAATCCGGTATCCGCTTTGAAAATCTGGAGATCGAAGCATCCGATATGCCGTTTGGTATCGGATCTGGTGCAGGTGTGATCTTCGGAGTAACCGGTGGTGTGACAGAAGCCGTACTCAGGCGCCTTCGTGAAGGACATAACCGTGTGGAAATGGATAAGATCAAATTCAGTGGAGTTCGTGGAGAAGAAGGACTGAAAGAAGTAGAGTTTGATTACAACGGACGTACTATCCATGCAGCTGTTGTCAGTGGACTTGGAAATGCAGATGCGCTGATGAAGAAGATCCAGAAGGGCGAGGTACATTACGACTTTGTTGAGGTTATGGCATGCAGGCGCGGATGTATCATGGGTGGCGGACAGCCAGTCCCGGCAGGTCCGAGAAGCAGGATAGCCAGAAGCAAAGGCCTGTATGATACCGATATCAATACGCAGATTAAGAAGTCGAATGAGAATCCGCTGATCCTGTCATTATATGATGAACTTCTGAAAGGAAAGACCCACGAATTACTTCATCGTAATTTTGAGGCAGCGAAAAAATAAAATTGTACGAAAAAGAGTATAAGACAATGCAGTCGTCGATCTGGCGGCTGCATTGTCTTATTTCAGAGCATTTCCATACATTCACTGGCACTTTTTTCTCATTTCGATCCCCTTCGCTTTCTATATATAAATGAAGTAGGTCATGAAATTATGATAAACATATAGGCATTAAGGTGCCGATTTTGAAACAAAAACTTCCGGGATTTTTAATGGAGAGTTTGGAAAAAATAGGGAAATAAACCAGGAAAGATGGCTCTTGTCAAGAAGAAACATATCTGTTATAGTGAGTAAGAATAAATAAAGAAACTTTTTCAGTGCTAGGCAGAAGAATTTCTGGTCGGCTTAAAAGGGAATCAGGTGAAAGTCCTGAGCGATCCGGTCACTGTAAATGAGGAGTAAAGCGGCGGCATGCCATTGCATAAAAATGTGAGAAGGTGCAGCTTTGTTAGGATCCATAAGCCAGGAGACCTGCTGAAAGAGAGTAAATTGCTTCCGATGAAAGCGCGTTTACATACACAAAGAAATGATATCTTGCTTCATACAGAGTATGAAAGCAGGATTTTTGTGCTGCCATATATACGGAGAAGAGTTCCGGTGGCAGAGGGTGTAGGTGAAATCTGCTTTCAGGAAAAAGGAAGCAGATTTTTTTTGCATACGATGAGCCAGGTGCAGATTTGTGTTTGCACAAGGATCTGAATTTGGCGAATGTACATCATCGAGTTGTCAAGCGACAGAAGATCAGGACATCAGGAGGAAGAGTTAGATTATGAAGAGAAATTCCAAACATTTTCTTGCACTTTTTATGGCAGTTGCAATGTCGGTTACACCGGTTTCTTATGCTTACGCTGAGGACAGTGCAGTGGCAGGAGTAGAAAATACAGAATCAGGTCAGCAGACCGTAGAAGTGGAGGACGGAAAAAACGGTGCGGCAGACGCTGCAGATCAGCCGGCTGAAGAAGTGACTGGACAGGAAGAAGAAACGACTGCCGGACAGGGAACGGACGAGAATCAGAAGAGTCAGGAAGAGCCGAAAGCAGAAGAAAATGCGGAAACAGGGAATGTAACTGAGGCAGAGAAGAAAGAAGCGGGCGAAGACGGAAAGAGCGAAGAGAAGATTTCTGAGAGGCAGGATGTTAAGACAGAAGAAACTGCGCAAAATGCTGGAGAAGTGAGTACGCAGGAAGCGAAAAATGTTACCAGTGATTTTGCAATGTTTAAGGTTGGATCGTCTTCTGTTGTAAAAGAAAATGATCACCTGAAAGTTTCGATAGAAACAGAGAATACAACTTACAATAAAATTTATATTGGAAGTAAAGCTGATACAGTTGAACGGAAAGAAGAAAAGGCGATAGTTGGAACAGGAACAGGCAACGGGTATTTATTTTCATTTGAACTTCCACTGTCAGCAGATGGAACGGATGTTGCCTTTGTACCACATAGCCAAGAGAACGGCTGGGAGAGTAGGAAAGCAGACGGAGATTACACGCTTCATATCTCATCGTCAGCAGAAAATAAAAAAGACGACACAGAAAATCCTGAACAGGGAGGCAATTCAGGAGAGAACAAACCGGGAACCGGAAGTGGCGAAAACCAGAAACCGGGAAATGAGGACAAGAACGTACTGGATACTGGAAAGTATGTAGTAGATGTTGATGCAGCTTCAGCGAGTGGAATGTTTCGTGTAGTAAATTGCGTGCTGACATCTGTTGGTGGCAAGATGCAGGCAGATATTACACTTAGTGGAACAGGATATGATTATTTATACGTGGGAACCGCTAAGGATGCTGAAAAAGCTTCAAAAGATCAGTTAATTGCGCCTAAAGAAATTGTAGAAGGAAAATGTGTATTTACAGTGCCGGTGGAAAGCATGAATACTGGGATTCAGATTGCAGCACATGGGAAAAAAGGTGGTAAATGGTTTGATCGTACATTAACATTCAAGACAGAAGGAATGACCAAATATGTTCAGGTAAGTGATGGCTCTTATAAAGTAAACGTAACTTCAAGTTCATCCATGTTTAAAGTTACGGATTGCATCTTAACATCAAAAAATGGAGAGATGACTGCAAAAATTACACTCAGTGGTACAGGATATGATTATCTGTATGTAGGAACAAGTGCAGAAGCAGCACTTGCAGATAAGTCCAAGTGGATTCCTTATGTTGTGGACAAAAATGGTATGTATACCTATACGATTCCGGTTTCTTTATTAGACACAGGAATTTCAGTGGCAGCATTTTCTCATAAAAAGCAAATATGGTATGACCGTACCTTGACATTCGCCTCAGCAGGCATGAAGAATCTGAATAATAGCAATTCCACAAATGGAACTACTGGAAATAATGGCAACACCAACCAGGGAAATAACACCAGCCAGAACACCAACTTTGGAACCGGCACCACTTCCGGAGGCACAGGCACAAACCAGACCCCGGACAAAGAATCCAAATACGAGGCAGATTTAAATGGTGGAACTGCCCGTGTAAACAGTGCAACAACACTTGCAGACGGTGTCTATACACCGGATAAATTTTCCTGGTCAGGTGGAACCGGAAAGGTCAGCATCAGTTGTACCAAGATTACCGTGACAGGCGGTCAGGCATATGCTACCATTGTATTTAGCAGTGGTTCTTATGGCTATGTAAAGGCGAATGGAAATACCTATTATCCGACAGCAACCGGAAGTACGTCTACATTTGTCATTCCGGTAGAACTGAACAAGAACAATACGATCATCGGTATGACAACCAAGATGTCAACAGCGCATGAAATCAGCTATTCGATTTTCATTTACCTAAGTGCTGCAGCAAAAGCAGACGGAACTACAGTAAGTGGGGAGACCAATTTAAGTGCAGATACACTGGATGAGAAAGCGCCGGAAATCATGGGACTTTCTTATCAGTCTGAGACAAAGGTAGAGCATGCAGAGTACTTCAAGATCTATCATTATGATCAGGGAATCACTCTTTTAGAAATCGATCAGGGAAAAGATGAGGATACAAAAGAAATCAAGACAAAGGATACAAAAGAAGATACAGATTCCGGACTGACACCGGCACAGGAAGAACAGCTTGCGCTTTACAAAGCAAAGATTGTCCGTTATCTGATCGTTCCGGAAGACGCAGAAATTCCTGCAGGTCTGGATAAAGAAATGATCGTGATCCAGAAGCCAAAGAAGTCTGTATATGTAGGTTCAGAGGAAGTACTGGAAATCCTGGATAAGCTGAATGCAACAGACCAGATTACATCAGTAGGGGTAAAACAGAAGAACTGTAAGGTAGAAGGCATTGCAAAAGCAATGAAAGCTAAGAAGATCATTTATGCAGGAACCTATAAGAAACCGGAAAATAAAAAACTGATGAAGAGTAAGTGTGATCTTGCAATTCTTTCCAATAAAATTCTTCCGGATGAAAAGAATGAGAAGAAAATGTCGGTAGAAGATCAGCAGAAGAGATACGAAGAGCTGGCAGAAAAATTTGTTCTTCTGGATATTCCGATGATCGTTGACCGGTCAGCAGATGAGAAAAAGGATGATGCGAAAGAAGAATGGAGCAAGGTTTACGAGGCGATTTTCGCGCAGACAGACAGTGCAGATTCTTCTGCAATAAACTAGGCAGATTCTTTTTTATATACAGAGGTAGAAAATGAAAAAGAGAACGATGCGTCTGGGGTGCATTCTTTTAAGTACAGTGCTGCTTGGGATGGTGGCACTGACCGGATGCGGGCAGGCGAAAAGGAATACAACAGATACAAAAAAAACAGAAAGCAGCAGTACAAAAGGAAGTGCCAAAGAAAAAAAAGGTCCGGGGATTGACGGACTCACCTATGAATTTACGATGGATCTGGAATATGCCGAAGGTTTTCAGGTATATTATTACAAAGACGGCTATAAGATGATAGATATCAAAGGTGATGCAAAATTTCTGGTCGTTCCGGAGAACCAGGATGTGCCGGATGGAGTTGATGAGGATTACGTAATCCTTCAGCAGCCGCTGGATCATATTTATCTTGCGGCGACATCTGCAATGGCACTTTTTAATGCGATCGATTCTCTGGATAATATCACAATGACAGGTACCCAGGCTTCCGGATGGTATATTGAAAATGCAGTCAAAGCGATGGATGACGGGAAAATAAAATTTGCAGGGAAATACAGTGAACCGGATTATGAGATGCTGGTGGACGAAGACTGTGATCTTGCCATCGAATCGACCATGATCCTTCACACACCAAAGGTACAGGAGATGATCGAATCTTTGGATATCCCGGTGATGATCGACCGGTCCAGCTATGAATCGCATCCTCTAGGAAGAACTGAATGGATCAAACTTTATGCAGCAATGCTGAATAAAGAAGATGCAGCGGATGCATTTTTTGAAAAGCAGGTGGAAAATGTCGATGCGCTCAAAGATTTTAAGAATACCGAGAAGACAGTTGCATTTTTCTATGTAAGCAGTGACGGAACGGTGGTAGTAAGAAGAAGTGATGATTATATTCCGAAAATGATCGAACTTTCCGGTGGAAGATATGTATTCGATGATCTGACTGACGATGACAGTAATACTTCAGCAGTAAAACTTACAATGGAAGAGTTTTACGCACAGGCGGCGGATGCAGATTATCTGATTTATAATTCAAGTATCGATAATCCAATCAACAGTGTAAAAGATCTGGAAGAAAAAGATGCACTTTTTTCTGATTTCAAAGCAGTCAAAGAAGGAAATGTATGGTGTACCGGTAAATATCTGTATCAGGCAACCGATATCGTTGGGGAACTGATCACGGATATGAATCTGATGCTGACAGGCGGCGATGAAAGCAAGATGACATTTTTATACCATGTAAAATAGAAAACGGAGAAGAAAATGGGACAGGCAGGAATGAAAAATAACTGGAAAAGGAATACAAGATATATGGGAGTCTTTGCGGTGCTGGCAACAGTTTTTTGCATGATCGTAGTGCTGAACATCAATACCGGAAATGTACAGATCTCGGTTCTTGAGATTTTACGGATCCTGTTTCTGAAAAAAGGAACACAGGTGCAGATGAATATTATCTGGAAAATCCGTCTTCCGCGTGTCCTGATGGCGGGGATTCTGGGAGGGGCACTTGCCCTTTCCGGATTTTTATTGCAGACATTTTTTTCCAACCCGATCGCAGGACCGTATGTACTGGGGATTTCTTCGGGTGCAAAGATGATGGTCGCTCTGGCGATGATCATCTTTTTAAAATATTACACTTTGGTATCATCTTATATACTGATCATTGCAGCATTTATCGGATCTATGCTTTCAATTGGATTTATCCTGCTTCTTGCAAGAAAAATCCGGAATATGGCAACTCTTCTGGTTGGCGGAATCATGATCGGTTATATCTGCTCGGCAGTAACTGATTTTGTAGTGACTTTTGCGGAGGATTCAGATATCGTGAATCTGCATGGCTGGTCACAGGGAAGCTTTTCCGGTATGAGTTGGAGCAATGTAAAGGTAGCAGCGCTTATGGTAGGAATCATACTGATCCTTACCTTTTTCCTGTCAAAGCCGATCGGAGCGTATCAGCTGGGAGAAATGTATGCGCAGAGTATGGGGGTCAATATCCGTGTGTTCCGGGTGCTTCTGATTCTGCTTTCCAGTGTATTTTCCGCATGTGTGACTGCATTTGCAGGGCCGATTTCATTCGTTGGAATCGCAGTTCCGTACTTGATCAAGCATCTTCTCGGGACGGCAAAACCGCTGGTTGTGATACCGGCAACATTCCTTGGCGGGGCGGTGTTCTGTATGGGATGTGATCTGATCGCGCGTATGGCATTTGCACCACTGGAGCTGAATATCAGTACTGTGACTTCGATCTTTGGTGCACCGATCGTAATTTTCATGATGATAAAAGGAAGAAAAGGGAAATAAATATGAGTGAGAGCTATTTTCAGATGAAAGATCTTTCTGTCGGATATCATGGAAATGTACTGATCCATGATATCTGTACAGAGATTAAAAAAGGTGAGATATTGACGCTGATCGGACCAAACGGTTCCGGGAAATCTACGATTTTAAAAAGTATTACCAAGCAGCTTACGCTCATTGGAGGTAAGGTGACGATCGGTGAAAAGAATCTGAAAGACTTATCTTACAAAGAGCTTGCAACGAAGATGGCAGTGGTGCTGACACAGCGGGCAAAGCCGGAGCTGATGACCTGCTATGAGGTCGTAGCAGCAGGGCGGTATCCTTATACAGGACGGCTTGGGATATTAACGCGAGAAGATGAGAAAAAGACACAGGAAGCACTGGAAATTGTCCATGCAACAGAATACGCAGAAAAAAGTTTTGAGGCGATCAGTGACGGGCAGAGACAGCGGATCCTTCTGGCAAGAGCGATCTGCCAGGAACCGGAGGTACTGATCCTGGATGAACCCACTTCTTTTCTGGATATCCGTTATAAGCTGGAGCTGCTTACTATTTTGAAAAATATGGCGAAAGAAAAGCAGATCACGGTCATTATGTCACTCCATGAGATCGATCTGGCGCAGAAGATCTCAGATAAGATCCTGTGCGTTAAAGGAGATACGATTTTCGGGTATGGAGAGCCGGAGGCGATTTTTAAAGAAGATTTTATCCAGAAGCTTTATGAGATCGACAACGGGCATTTTGATCCGCTGTTCGGAAGTGTGGAGCTTGCAAAGGCGGAGGGAGAGGCAGAAGTATTTGTGATCTCTTCTGGAGGCAGTGGAATTCCTGTTTACCGAAACCTTCAGAAAGCAAAGATTCCATTTTCGGCAGGAATCCTGTATACTAATGATATCGACTATCATCTGGCAAAGCATCTGGCGGTCAATGTAATAGAAGAAGAGCCATTTGAGCCGGTAAGCGATCGTGCATTTGAATGGGCAAAGCAGATGATCAGACAGTGTAAAAAGGTGATAAATGCAGGAATTGTGATTGGGACAACCAACCGGAAGATGAAAGAACTGCTTGTATTTGCAGAAGAAATGGGGAAACTGGAATCATATGAAAAATAGACTTTTGCACATTTACTGTGGAGATGGAAAAGGAAAGACGACGGCGGCAACAGGGCTTGCAGTGCGCGCAGCTGGAAGCAGTATGCGGGTTCTGTTTGCCCGTTTTTTAAAAAATGAATTTTCAGGAGAATTGAAGATTCTGGATCAGATCCCGGAGATCGAGGTACTTCATCTGGAAAAAAGCTATGGATTTTTTAAGACACTTTCTGAAAAGGAACAGGAAGAAGTCCGAGAGATGTATGGCAGGCTGTGGAATACGATCCAGAGAAAAATCAGCACAGGGGATTATGATATGCTTGTGATCGATGAATTTATGGCGGCATACCGGTATGGACTGATTCCGAATGAAGAGGCGGTGCAGTTCTTAAAAGACAGACCGGACAATCTGGAAGTGGTTCTGACCGGACGGGATCCGTCAGATGAGTTATTGGAGCTGGCAGATTATATTTCGGAGGTTAAGATGGTACGGCATCCTTTTGAAAAAGGAATCCGGGCAAGGAAAGGCATTGAATACTAAGGAGACGAAATGGAAATGGACAAGATGCAGGTCGTGTGGAAAAATCAAAAAGAACTGCGGTGCGGATACACAACGGGAAGCTGTGCTGCGGCAGCAGCAAAGGCGGCAGCGGCAATGCTCTTTTCCGGGGAGGAAGTCCGCCAGGTATCTCTTATGACACCGAAAGGGATCGAACTGTATCTGGAAGTGGAAGAGATCCAGAGAGAAAATGAAGCGGTCAGCTGTGCCATTCAGAAGGATAGCGGAGATGATCCGGATGTGACGAACGGGATCTTCGTTTACGCCAAGGTCACGAAAAAAAAGGAAAAAGGAATGACCTTAGATGGTGGAATCGGAGTCGGGCGCTTTACCCGGAAGGTGCTGGAGCAGGAAGCCGGAGAGGCAGCAATCAACAAAGTGCCACGGCAGATGATCCGGGAAGCGGTGCAAAGCCAGATTGAGAAATATGAATGGGATGGCGGTGCAGACATTGTGATCTATATTCCGGAGGGCGTGGAGATCGCGAAGAAAACGTTTAATCCAAGACTTGGGATTGAAGGCGGGATTTCGGTACTTGGAACCTCCGGGATCGTAGAACCGATGAGCGAACAGGCACTGACGCAGACTATTTTCATGGAAATGAAGATGCTTCGTGATGAAGGTCACCGGTATTGTTATCTGACACCGGGAAATTATGGAAATGATTTTCTCAGGCAGACACTTGGGTACGACCAGGAGCTTGCGGTGAAGTGCAGTAATTATATCGGGGATGCGATTGATGACGGCGTGCGGCTGAAGATGGACGGACTGCTGCTTGTAGGACATATCGGAAAGCTGGTCAAGATCGCGGCAGGTGTAATGAATACCCATTCCAGACAGGCAGATGCAAGAATGGAAGTGCTTGCCGTCCATGCGGCAATGGCAGGGGCAGACCGTGAGACAGTCTGTGCTCTGATGAAGTGTTTTACGACGAAGGAAGCATTGGACATTCTGGAAGAAAGAGGACTTTTGGAAGAGACGATGCAGACCGTGATGGAGAAGATCGAGTATCATTTGGCGAAGCGTGCCGGCGAGAAGATGAAGGTCGGGGCGCTGATGTTTTCGGATGAGCTCGGTGTTCTGGGGAAGACGTCTTTTGTAGATGAACTGAGGAAAAAGATCGGATAAGCGACGGGATAAAAGTAAAGAAAACAGAAAGGTTTGACAGAGAATGGCAGGAAGATTTGACCTTGCGGGTGTAGGTCCGGGAGATCCGGAACTGATGACGATAAAGACAATGCATGCGATTAAGGCGTGTCAGATATTGGTACTTCCAATTGGCAGTCCGGAGTTAAAGAAACCGGAACTGGAAGAGGGGGAAGAAGAGACATTTGCAAAAGAATGTCTGGCATATCGGATTGCGTGTGAGGCAGAGCCGGAGACGAAAAAGAAGCTGCGGCTCTATCTTCCCATGCCAATGATCAAGGAAAAAAAACTCCTGAAAGAGATACACGATGAGGGTGCAAAAAAGGCGGCAGAGCTTCTGGAGAAAGGAAAGAATCTGGTTTTTCTGACGATTGGAGATCCGACCGTGTATTCGACAGGAATTTATATTTATAAAAGACTGAAAAAGATGGGATATCAGGGGGAGATCTTTTCCGGGATTCCGTCTTTTTGTGCTGCGGCGGCAAGGCTGGAGATCTCGCTTGTGGAGAACCGGCAGGAGCTGCATGTTCTTCCGGTGTCCTATGGAATTGCAGAAAAGTTGAAGCTTCCGGGGACGAAGGTTCTTATGAAGACCGGGAAAAAGATGGTGCAGGTCAAAGCTGTTCTGAAAGAGGAAGGACAGCAGGCGAAAATGGTCATGAACTGCGGAATGGATGGAGAAAAAATTTACAAATGCACAGAAGAAATACCGGAAGATGCGGGATATTTTTCGATTGTAATAGCAAAGGAGAAAGAAAAATGATTCATTTTGTTGGAGCAGGAAGCGGTGCTGTGGATCTGATCACAGTACGAGGGCAGAAGCTTTTGGAGGAAGCGGATATTGTGGTGTATGCCGGTTCGCTGGTAAATCCGGAACTTCTTACCGTATGTCAGAAGGACTGTCAGATCTACAACAGTGCGAAGATGACGCTGGAAGAAGTGACGGAAGTGATGATTTCCGGAGAGAAGCAGGGAAAAAAAGTTGTCCGTCTGCATACCGGTGATCCGTGTCTGTATGGTGCGATCAAAGAACAGATGGATCTTCTGGAAAAGGAGAATATTTCTTATAAAGTGTGCCCGGGAGTCAGCTCCTTTTGCGGAGCGGCATCTGCATTGAATGCAGAATATACCCTTCCTGGGATTTCACAGTCTGTGGTAATCACACGGATGGCAGGAAGAACGCCGGTTCCGGAAAAAGAATCCATTGAAAGTTTCGCTGCGCACCAGGCAACGATGGTCATCTTTTTGAGTACCGGGATGCTGGAAGAATTGTCAAAGCGTCTGATCGAAGGCGGTTATCAGCCGGAGACTCCGGCTGCGATTGTCTACAAGGCAACCTGGGAGGATGAAAAGGTGTGCAGATGTAAAGTGAAGGATCTTGCGGTGACAGCAAAGGAGAATGGAATTACAAAGACAGCACTGATCGTGGTTGGTGAGGTGCTTGGCGGAGAGTATGAACGGTCACTTTTGTATCATCCGGAGTTTACAACAGAGTTCAGACAGGGCAAAGGAAAAGAAGGTGCAGGAAATGTGTAAAATTGGAAAAGTCTATGTAATCGGTCTTGGACCGGGTGCTGAGAAAGAAATGACATACCAGGCGTCCACGGCACTGGAAAAAAGTGAGATTATTATCGGATATACCGTATATACAGGACTGATACGGGAAAGATTTCCGGATAAAAAGTACCTTTCCACACCAATGCGGCAGGAAGTGGTCCGCTGTGAGATGGCAATGGATGAGGCAATGAAAGGAAGAACGGTAGCTATGGTATGCAGTGGAGATGCCGGAATTTACGGAATGGCAGGTCTGCTCTATGAGATGGGACAGGGCTACCCGGAGGTGGAGCTGGAGGTCGTGCCGGGAATCACGGCGGCAAATGGCGGAGCGGCAGTTCTTGGTGCACCTCTGATGCATGATTTTGCAGTGATCAGTCTGAGTGATCTTCTGACACCGTGGGAGAAGATTGAAAAGAGGATCCGCGGAGCTGCGATGGCGGATTTTGTAATCTGTCTGTATAATCCGTCCAGCCGGAAACGGGCAGATTACCTGAAAAAGGCATGCGAGTATATTCTGGAGTACCAGAGCCCGGATACAGTCTGCGGTTATGTGCGGAACATCGGACGTGAAGGCGAAGATGCACATATTCTGACACTTTCTGAGCTGAAGGATACGGAGGTCGATATGTTTACAACCGTTTATATCGGCAACAGCCAGACGAGAAATGTGGATGGGAAAATGGTGACACCGAGAGGCTATCGATTGGAGGAATAACTGTGGAAAACCGAAAATGCCAGGTAAATCTTGCCGGGATCGGGATGGGAAGCAAAGGAACGCTTACGGAAGAGGTCAGAAAGATCATTGTGGAAAGTGATGTGCTGATCGGAGCTACGCGGATGCTGGAAGGATTCCGAGAAAAAAAGAAATGCTGCTATGCAGAGTATCTGCCGGAAAAAATCAGAGCAATCCTGGATGAGCAGGAGGAAAAGACCAGATGTACGGTGCTGTTTTCCGGGGATACCGGATTTTACAGCGGGGCAAAAAAGCTGGCGGATATTCTGAAAAAAGACGGATATGAAGTGCAGATTTTTCCGGGGATTTCATCTGTAATCTATCTTGCGGCAAAGCTTGGAAAAAGCTGGGAGGATGCGAAGATCATCAGCATGCATGGAAGAAGTCAGAATTTTATCTATGCAGTTGCAAACCATGAAAAGACATTTCTGATCCTTGGAAAAAGTGCGGGAAAAGAAATCTGCGAAAAACTGAAATATTACCATCTGGAACAAGTAACCGTTTCGGTTGGAAATCATTTGTCTTATCCGGATGAAGAGATTGTGATCAAAAAAGGAAACGAGCTTCAGGCAGAAGATTTTGGTGATCTTACCACTATTCTGATCGAGAATCCAAAGCCGGAAAAGAGAACAGGAATTCATCTTGCAGATGAGGAGCTGATCCGTGGAAGTGTTCCGATGACGAAGGAGGAAGTGCGGACAGTCAGCATTGCAAAATTGAAGCTTACAAAGAATGCAGTAATATATGATGTGGGGGCTGGAACCGGTTCGGTGTCTATAGAGGCTGCTCTTCAGGGAGAGAATCTCCGCGTTTATGCAATAGAGAAGAATCCGGAGGGTGCAGAGCTGATCAGGAAGAATATGCAGAAATTCCGGACAGACCAGATTCAGGTGATAGAAGGAGTTGCACCGGAAGCACTGGAAGCACTGGAAATGCCGACCCATGCTTTTATCGGAGGCAGTACAGGACAGTTAAAAGAAATTATTCA
Organism: Coprococcus sp. LG101-27; assembly: GCF_027695515.1. Classification (NCBI taxonomy): domain Bacteria; kingdom Bacillati; phylum Bacillota; class Clostridia; order Lachnospirales; family Lachnospiraceae; genus Coprococcus; species Coprococcus sp. LG101-27. The sequence goes on along the minus strand of NZ_JAQEUJ010000004.1, from coordinate 40,847 downwards.
GTGCATAAAGAAAAAAAATCCGGACGTCCGTATCGTGATTAATGCAATTTCGCTGGAAACCGTGAAGGAAGCGATGGAGGCGATGGAGGAAGGACTGCTTGCAGATCCGGAAATCATACAACTGAATGTGGCAAAGTCAAAGAAACTTGGAAGATATCACATGATGACCGGATTAAATCCGATTTATATTATTTCAGACGGAGGAGATACAGAATGAAAATTCCCGGAATTGTAATCGCGGCATCTGCCAGTGGGAGTGGAAAGACAGCGGTGACAATGGCAATGATGAAAGCATTTAAAAATGCCGGAAAGAAGGTACGCGCCTGCAAATGCGGACCGGATTATATTGATCCTATGTTTCACCGGGAGGTGCTGGGAATTGATTCCGAGAACCTGGATCTGTATTTTTGTGACCGGGAGCGCTTGAAAGAGCGGTTTATGCATCATGCGGAAGGCGCGGAGCTTGTGGTGACAGAAGGTGTGATGGGGTACTATGACGGGATCAGTCTGGATTCGGATCAGGCAAGTACTTATGACGTTGCGAGAACCCTGGGACTTCCGGTAATCCTGGTTGTTCCGGCAAGAGGTATGGCATCGACAATCCTGGCAGTATTGAAGGGAATGATTGAATACCGGAATGACAGTAATATCCGGGGAATCATTCTGAACCGGATTTCCCCGATGCTGTATCCGAAGATGAAGAAGATGATCGAAGGGGGATTGCAGACAATGGGATTCCAGGTTCAGGTGGTTGGTTATGTGCCGGAGGAGGATGCTTTTCATCTGGAGAGTCGGCATCTGGGACTGATGCTTCCGGAGGAAATAGGGAACCTGAAAAAACAGATTGACCGGGCAGCAGAGATTCTGACAGAGACACTTGATATGGAATCGGTGCTGAAAATTGCCTGGGAAGCAAAAGAAATGGAGTATTATCCGGTGAAGGCAAAACAGGAAGCAGCCGGACGAAAAGTGCGTATCGGCGTAGCGCGTGACTTGGCCTTTTGTTTCTATTATAAGGATAATATGGAGCTTTTAAAAGAGCTTGGATGTGAGATCATTCCGTTTAGTCCTTTGGAGGATACAAGGCTTCCGGAACATTTAGACGGACTTTTATTTGGTGGTGGATATCCGGAACTTTGTGCGAAACATCTGGCAGAAAACAGAGCTATGCGAAAAGATGTAAGAAAGCAGATTGAAAATGGAATTCCATGTATTGCGGAATGTGGAGGATTTTTATATTTGACAGAAGAGCTGGAAGGGGAAGATGGAAAGCACTATCCGATGGTGGGGGCACTTCCGGGAAAAGGGATCAAAAAAGGGCGACTTACCAGATTCGGATACATTGAGCTGACTGCGGAAATGAACGGAGTGTATATGAAAAAGGGAGAGAAGATCCGGGCGCATGAGTTCCATTATTGGGATTCTACGGAAAACGGAGAGGATACACTTGCCGTAAAGCCGGATGGTGTGAGAAAATGGCAGGCTGTTCATATGAAGGGGAATTTGTTTGCGGGATTTCCGCATTTATACTTTTATTCCAACCCCAAAGTGGCCAAACGCTTTGTAGAAGCGTGTAGAACCTACAGAAGCAAGTAAAAAGCTGACAAAGACAAATCGAAAAGACAGGAGATTAGACTTACAGATGGAAGAGACCAGATGGAAAGAGAAAATAAAACCACTTGATGAAAATGCAATGGAAGAGGCGCGGGCTCGCTGGATGACGGTAGGGAAGCCTCTGTTCAGTCTGGGAAGTCTGGAGGACGCGGTGATCCAGATTGCCGGGATCAAGGGGACTTCGGATTTTGAACTGCGAAAACGCGGGCTGATCATTATGTGCGCAGACAACGGTGTGGTAGAAGAAGGCGTGACACAGACCGGCCAGGAAGTGACAGCAATCGTGGCAGATAATTTTACAAGAGGAGAGACAAGCGTCTGCATCATGGCAGAAGAGGCAAAGGTAGATCTTTTCCCGGTGGATGTAGGGATGGCAACAGATGTGCCGTCTGTGACAAAGAAAGAATACAAAGTGATGTATGGCACACACAATTTTGCAAAAGAAGCGGCGATGACAAGAGAAGAGGCAGTTGAGGCGATAGAAGTTGGAATTCAGATGGTAAAGAAGTGTGCCGAAGCGGGATACGAAATTCTTGCGACAGGTGAAATGGGGATTGGAAATACAACGACCAGCAGTGCGGTTGCCTCTGTATTGCTCGGAGAGGATCCGAAGGTCATGACAGGAAAGGGGGCAGGTCTGACGAAAAAAGGTCTGCGAAAGAAGGTACAGGTCATCCGGGAAGCGGTTGAGCGGATGCAGCCGGATAAGACAGATGCGATCGATGTACTTTCCAAGGTTGGAGGACTTGACATAGCAGGACTTGCAGGTGTATATCTTGGTGGGGCGATCTACCGGATTCCGGTGCTGATAGATGGCTTTATTTCTGCAGTGGCTGCACTTGTGGCGGTACGGATGGTTCCGGAATGTGCAGGATATATTTTACCATCCCATTTGTCTGATGAACCTGCGTCAAGAAAGATTTTAGATGCTTTAGAAAAAAAACCATTTCTCACATGTGGTATGTGTCTGGGGGAAGGAACAGGAGCAGTGGCAGCGATGCCGCTTCTTGAGATGGGACTTCAGGTGTACCGCAAAATGGGAACTTTTGATGATATTCACGTAGAGCAGTATGAAGTACTGGATGGGAAGGAAGAAAGATGAAGTTTTTAGAACCGATGATCATTGCGTTTTCTATGTATTCCAAAATACCGATGCCGCGCATTGAGTGGAACAAGGAAAATATGAAATATACGATGTGTTTTTTTCCGCTGATCGGTGTTGTGACCGGAGCAATCATTTATCTGGCAGGAATGTTTCTTGATGGAAATATTTTTTCAAAAGTACACAGTGGAAGATTGATGTTTGCTGCGGTCATGACATTGATACCAGTTTTTGTAAGTGGAGGAATCCATCTGGATGGATTTATGGATACGATGGACGCACTTGGATCCTGGGGAGATAAAGAAAAGAAACTGGAAATCCTGAAAGATTCGCATAACGGTGCTTTTGCGGTCATCGGAATCTGCTGTTATTTTACCGGAAGCCTTGGCGTATGGAGTGAAATCCGGACGGAGATGCTTCCGGTAGTAGCAGCAGGATATGTAATTTCAAGAGCGCTCAGTGGGCTTGCTGTAGTGACATTTCCGGCAGCAAGAGGAAACGGTCTTGTGAAGACTTTCCAGGATGGAGCACAGAAAAAGGCAGTAAGGTTCACAATGATCGTATACCTGATCCTGGCGGCAGGATATTTGTATATCTGCTCACCGGTTGGTATGGTGGTACTTCTTATAATTGCAGGAGCAGTATTTGGATATTATTACCGGATGAGCAGGAAACAGTTTGGAGGCGTTACCGGGGATCTGGCGGGATACTTTCTGCAGATTTGTGAGATGGCATTATTAGTCGGGGGATTGATTGTGCAGGGAATCCAATGAAAAGCAGGGAGAGGAAGAGGAGACATATAGAAGATGGAAGTCAGACTGATTCGGCATTTTGCGACGGAAGGGAATTTGGAAAAACGGTATATAGGGGTGACGGATGAAGAAATAAAAACAGAGTGCGTTCCGGAGTATACTCTGAAAAAAGAAGAAAACGGACGATACGGGAAGGAAAATGGACGTGCGAAGTGGGAGCCGGAGCTTGTGATTGTCAGTCCGCTCAGGAGGTGCAGGCAGACGGCAGAGATTCTTTTCCCAGGAGTGGAGCAGGTTGTCTGTGATAAGATGAGGGAATGCAATTTTGGGCTTTTTGAGGGGAAGAATTATCAGGAGCTGACTGGAAATCCAAAGTATCAGAGCTGGATTGATTCTGGAGGTACAAAGGCATTTCCGGGAGGAGAAGATCCGATGGAGTTCCGGAAACGGTGTGTCTGCGGATTTGAAGAGATGATGGAAAAGATGATAAAGGGAAAAAGGAAGAAGATTGCCTTTGTGGTTCATGGGGGGACGATCATGTCGGTGATGGAAGCATTTGATCCGGAAAAGAAAGAATTTTACCACTGGCAGGTGAAAAACGGAAAAGGTTTTCATTTTCAAATTGAAGAAGAAAAATGGCAGCAGGGAAACAGACAGTTTGAGGAGATTGAGGAAATATGAGTTCTTTGATGGCATGTATAGCAGGAATGGCATTGGATGCGGTTTTCGGAGATCCGGTATGGCTCTATCATCCGGTGCGGATCATTGGAAAGTGGATTTCGAGGCTGGAAAAATGGCTGCGCGGATTTTGCAAAAATGAGGAAAGAAAAGAGAGAATCGCAGGGGGGATTCTGTGGTTTGGTGTGGTTATGGTATCCGTTGGAATTCCGTGGGGACTTTTGTATCTTGCCGGAAAGGTCAGCTTCTGGCTTCGATTTGCACTGGAAACCTTCTGGTGTTATCAGCTTCTTGCCGGAAAGTGCCTGAAAGATGAAAGCCGGAAGGTTTATGTACAGCTCGTAAACCATAACCTGGAGGGGGCAAGACATGCGGTATCGATGATCGTAGGGCGGGATACCGGAAATCTTTCTGAGGCCGGAGTGACAAAGGCAGCGGTAGAAACGGTAGCTGAAAATACATCAGACGGAGTGATTGCACCGCTCATTTTTATGTTGATCGGTGGGGCACCACTTGGATTTTTTTATAAGGCTGTTAATACAATGGATTCTATGGTAGGATATAAGAATGAAAAGTATTTACATTTTGGTCAGTTTGCGGCTAAAATGGATGATGTATGGAATTATATTCCGTCCAGGATATCAGCACTTCTGATGATCGCAAGTGCATGGATCTTCAGGATGGATTATAAAAGGGCGTGGGCAGTCTGGAAAAGAGACAGGCGAAAGCATGCCAGCCCGAATTCCGCACAGACAGAAGCGGTATGTGCAGGTGCACTTCAGGTGCAGCTTGCCGGAGATGCCTATTATTTTGGAAAATTATATCCGAAAGAGACAATTGGAGATGATGTGCGTCCTATCGAGCCGAAAGATATTTTAAGAGCCGGAAATCTGATGGACGGAGCAGCACTTCTGACACTTCTTGTCTTTGGATTACTGAAATATTGTATGATACTGATGTAAGGGGAATAAAAGGTTATGGAATATGTACATGGTGGAGATATTTATACACACAAAGGAATGACAGATTTTTCCGTGAATCTGAATCCGTTCGGACCTGGAAGAGCTGTAGTGGAAGCGGCAAGAAAGTCAATGGACCAGATTGGAAATTATCCGGATGCCAGTTGCAGGAAACTGAAAAGTGCTCTGGCGAAAAGACTGGAAGTTCCGGCTGAGCATATTATCTGTGGAAATGGGGCGGCGGATCTGATTTTTACGGCAGTGCTTGCGGACTGCCCAAGGAAGGCGCTGATACCGGTTCCTGCATTTGCGGAATACGAACAGGCACTGCGTGCGACCGGGTGCGAGATCTGTTATTATAAGAAAAGAGAAGCGACAGGGTTTCAGCTGGAAGAAGATTTTCTGGATCTTCTGAATGAAGATATCGATATGGTATTTTTATGTTCACCGGATAATCCGACCGGAAAGCTGATCGACCGGAGCATGCTCTGGAAGATTCTTGCCAGATGTGAGACTTACGGAATCCGGATGGTGCTGGATGAATGTTTTATTGATTTTGCGGAAAATGCAGCTACGGCATCCATTCTTGCAGATACCAAGAGATGGAGAACTTTATTTATCCTCCGTTCACTGACTAAGATGCACGCGATTCCGGGAATCCGTATCGGGTATGCCGTTACTTCGGATATGGAATTTCTGGAGAAGATGGAACAGTCCAGACAGCCATGGAGTGTATCGATACCGGCACAGGTGGCAGGCATGGCATCTTTAAAAGAGGGGATGCGTGTGAAACGGACCTGTGATTTTACGAACCGTGAAAGAATCTGGATGGAAAATGAACTGGACAAGCTGGGAATTACCCATTATCCGTCAGATGCCAATTTCATTCTGATGCGAAGCGGTATAAATTTATATGAGAAACTGAAAAAACAGAAGATCCTGATTCGGGATTGCAGCAATTACAAAGGTCTCGGAGAAGGATATTATCGTGTTTGTATGCGGCAGAGAGGAGACAACCAGAAGCTGATCGATGCGCTGGGAGAAATCCTCTATGCAGGTCAGGGAGAATTTTAATATGGCAAAGTCGATTATGATTCAGGGAACCATGTCAAATGTTGGAAAGAGCCTTCTTGCGGGAGGGCTCTGTCGTGTTTTAAAGGAAGATGGAATCAGGGTTGCACCATTTAAGTCACAGAACATGGCACTCAATTCTTTTATCACGGCAGATGGTCTGGAAATGGGACGCGCACAGGTCATGCAGGCAGAAGCTGCCATGATCCAGCCGGAAGTTTATATGAACCCGATTCTTTTGAAACCGACCTCCGATGTAGGAAGTCAGGTAATTGTAAACGGAGAAGTTGCGGGAGTCATGCCGGCGATGGAATACTTCCGTAAAAAGAAAGAATATATTCCGGCTATTTTAGAAGCTTATCATAAACTGGATGAAAAGTATGATGTGATTGTCATAGAAGGTGCGGGAAGTCCGGCAGAAATAAACCTTAAGCAGAATGATATTGTCAACATGGGACTTGCTGAGCTGGTGGATGCACCGGTTCTTCTTGTAGGAGACATTGACCGTGGTGGTGTGTTTGCGCAGATCGTCGGGACGGTTATGTTGCTGGAAGAAAAAGAGCGGGCAAGAATCAAAGGTACGGTGATCAATAAGTTCCGTGGGGATGTAAAAATTCTGGAGCCAGGTATCAGGATGCTGGAGGATCGGACAAAGATACCGGTATGTGGCGTGATGCCATATATTTATGCGGATATTGATGATGAGGATAGTCTGTCAGAAAGGTTTGACCGGAAAGAAAAGGCGGCACTTCTGGATATTGCAGTGATCCGCCTGCCGCGTATTTCTAATTTCACAGATTTTGCAGTACTGGAATGCAGGGAAGAAGTTTCTCTCCGGTATGTGTCAAAGGCAGGAGATTTCGGGAATCCGGATCTGGTAATTTTGCCGGGAAGTAAAAATACGATGGAAGACCTGTTGTGGCTTCGTCAGAGCGGACTGGAAGGGAAAGTGCTGCGCCATGCCTCATCAGGGAAACCGGTATTTGGTATCTGTGGCGGTTACCAGATGCTGGGAGAAGAGATCTGTGATCCGGAAGGGGTAGAACGTGGTGGAACCATAAAAGCGATGGGGCTGCTTCCTGCCGTTACTGTATTTGAAAATACCAAGAGAAGAACCCGTGTTACCGGAAAGTTCGGAGAAGTTACCGGAATCTTAAAAGCAATGTCCGGTGCAAAGCTGGATGGATATGAGATCCATATGGGGGAAACTATTTTTTCAGATAAAGATGCTGCAGATCATAAGATGCTGGTACAGATCTGTGATCAGGTGACAGATGAGAGCCGGTGGGACGGAGCGCAGAAGAAGAATGTGTACGGTTGCTATGTACATGGGATTTTTGATGACCGGGAAGTAGCGGATGCACTGATCGTGGCACTTCTGAAAGAAAAAGGATACGGCGAGGAAGCCATGCACTCCATGGACTACCATGCTTACAAAGAGAAGCAGTATCAGATTCTTGCAAGTGCAGTTCGTGAGAATATGGATATGAAGAAAATATATGAGATTATCGAGAAGGGAAATGCAGCAGAATGTTTCATCTGATCACAGGTGGCAGTGGAAGTGGCAAATCCGAATATGCAGAGCAGAAGCTTATGGAGTATGCCAGCCATTCAAAAAGAAACAAAAAACGCTACTATATAGCAACTATGATGCCTTTCGGGAAGGAAACGGAAGAGAAAATTGCACGTCACAGAAGACTTCGTGCAGGCAAAGGGTTTGAAACGATCGAATGCTATACGGATCTTAAAAAAGCTGCGGAAGTCCTGCAGACAAAAGAGACAGGAAGTGTTCTTCTGGAATGTATGTCCAATCTTGTGGCAAATGAAATGTACGATCCGTCAGGAGCAGGTGAAAATGCAGAAGAGTCCATTCTGGCAGGGATCCATAAGCTACAGAAGGCCAGTGATGATCTGGTAGTTGTTACAAATGAAGTGTTTTCAGACAGCATGACAGACAATCCGGAGATGGAAAAATATCTGAAGCTTCTCGGAAACGTAAATCTTCGGATGGGAGAGATGGCAGATCTGGTGACAGAAGTTGTGTACGGAATTCCGGTTGAAAGGAAAGACATAAAAAAATGAAAATGATAATCGGCGGTGCATACCAGGGGAAGCTTGCGTATGCAAAAAAGCAGAACCCATACATTCATTGGACGGATGGGGAACTATGTGAAGGAGATAATATTTTTGCGGCAGAAGGAGTCTTTCATTTTGAAAAATATATCCAGAGCATGATAAAAAAAGAAAACTGGTCGGAAAAAGAAGCAATTGATTTCGCATCGAAACTAACAAAAAAGTGTCCGGATATTGTAATTGTGACACAGGAGATCGGCTATGGCCTGGTTCCGATAGACGCATTTGAGCGCAGATACAGGGAACTGACCGGAAGGATCTGTACCGTACTTGCGGCAAATTCAGATCAGGTAGACCGGGTAGTATGCGGGATCGGTGTGACGATCAAAGGAGGAGATACCAAGTGAAGATAGAACTGGAAAATGTAAAACCTGCAGAAATAGAAAAACGCAGTTTTGAAATCATAACAGAAGAACTGGGCGATACGCATCTGATCCCAGGAACAGAACCGATCGTCAAACGCTGTATCCATACAAGCGCAGATTTTGATTATGCCAAGAACCTGATGTTTTCAGAAGGTGCAGTAGAAAAAGCGCTGGATGCCATCCGGAATGGTGCAGTCATTGTAACCGATACCCAGATGGGAAAAGCAGGTATCAACAAACGGAAGCTTGCGGAATACGGAGGCGAAGTTCTTTGCTTCATGTCCGATGAAGATGTAGCAGAAACTGCCAAAAAGAACGGAACCACGCGTGCCGTGGCAAGCATGGAAAAAGCAGCCGCCCTTGATAAAAAAATCATCTTTGCCATCGGAAATGCCCCGACAGCCCTTGTAAGACTCTATGAACTGATCCAGGATGGCAAATTAACCCCTGAACTTGTCATCGGAGTTCCTGTAGGATTCGTAAATGTCGTCCAGTCTAAAGAGTTAATCCTTTCACTGAAAGACACGCCATATATCGTAGCAAGAGGCAGAAAAGGTGGCAGCAATATCGCTGCATGCATCTGCAATGCACTATTATATATGTTGTAGATATATAATAAACAACCCTTGTCTAATGAGGTTTTTGTATTCTAACTGTATTTGCGATAATTAAAAAATTAACCATATTGTCAGAAAATAGACGCAATTTCGTATTGAATTCCGACCTGAATTCTGCTATTATAATCGTATGCTAGTTGAAGGACAGCAGGAAGGAGAAATTGATTATGGGATTTTTAACAGGAAAGACTGCAATTATCACAGGTGGCGGAAGAGCCGTATTAAGTGATGGAAGCTGCGGATCTATTGGATATGGAATTGCAACAGCTTACGCAAAAGAAGGAGCGAATCTGGTAATTACCGGGCGTAATGTAAAGAAACTCGAAGATGCCAAAGAAGAACTGGAGAGACTCTATGGCATCAAAGTATTACCTGTACAGGCTGATGTCAGCGCAGGGGCTGATAATGAAGCAACAGTACAGAACGTAGTAAAGCAGGCAATCGACACATTCGGAAGAATTGATGTCCTGATCAATAATGCACAGGCATCCGCATCCGGTGTTACGATCGCAGATCATACAACAGACCAGTTCAATCTGGCAATGTATTCCGGCGTATATGCGGTATTCTATTATATGCAGGCATGCTATCCGTACCTGAAAGAGACAAAGGGATCTGTTATCAATTTTGCTTCAGGTGCCGGACTTTTCGGAAATTACGGGCAGTGCGCATACGCAGCGGCAAAAGAAGGGATCCGTGGACTTTCCAGAGTAGCTGCAACAGAGTGGGGACCAGACGGAATCAATGTCAATATCGTATGCCCGCTCGCATGGACAGCACAGCTTGAGAATTTTCAGAAAGCTTATCCGGAAGCATTTAAGGCAAATGTAAAGATGCCGCCGGCTGGACATTATGGGGATGTAGAAAAAGAAATCGGACGTGCATGCGTACAGCTTGCATCACCGGATTTCAAATATATGAACGGAGAGACGATCACCTTAGAAGGTGGAATGGGACAGAGACCTTAAGAAAAATCCATAAAAGCCAAAGAGAGTGCCTGTGCGTTTTTTGAATCGTACAGTCGCTCTCTTTTTATTTCATAGGAAATTCCGAAGAAACTTCCTATGAAATAAAAGGCACTACGTGCCGGAGATGCGCACTCGCACGAAGATGAAGAATGTCGCAAGCGACTGCGCTCGGCGCGAGAATGTGCCAAGGCACATTCTTTTTAGCTTCTCTGTCTTGACATCTTTAAAAACGTCATTCAAAATAAGAACGGAAAGAAAATTAAAATCATTTAATCGAGGCTAAAAAGATATGAAAGCAGTTATTTTTGATATGGACGGTGTTCTGATCAACACAGAACCATTACACTATCGTTGCTGGAAGGAAATTTTAAAAGAGAAGAACGGAATCGATCTTGACTATGAGGTCTACCTTCCGTGTATCGGTTCTACCCGTGGTTTCTTCATGAATCTGATCAACGAGAATTATGGACCGATTTTTGATGATGTGGATAAGATGAATGCGCTCATGAAAGAGAAAAAAGCGCAGATTACAGAGGCGGAAGGATTTCCGGAGATGCCTGGAATCAAAGAAGCATTGAAGCAGTTAAAAGACGGAGGATATCTGCTTGCAGTAGCGTCTTCCTCTCCGGCTTATGCGATCAAAGATGCATTAAAGTCGCTGGATATGGAGAAATATTTTACAGTAGTCATGAGTGGGGATTATGTAGAACATCCAAAACCGGCACCGGATACCTTCCTTGTAACGGCAGAGAAAATGGGAATGAAGCCGGAGGACTGTCTGGTAGTAGAGGATTCGACCAACGGTGGAGGAGCTGCCAGAGCAGCCGGTATGAAATGTATCTGGTTCCACAACCCGGATTCCGGAAGGCAGGATATCCCGGATGCGGTACTGGAATTTCCGGCATGGACCAGCGAAAATGTAGAAAAAATGCTGAAAATATTAGGAAAAGAGGGAGAGTAAAGATGAGAATAAGAACAGCAGATCTGAGTGATCTGAAAGAAATTGCCCGTGTGGAGGCAGCGTGTTTCCCGGCAGCAGAAGCGGCAACAGAAGAAGAATTTGAAAAGAGACTTACTTTTTATAAAGATCATTTCTGGCTGATGTTTGAAGAAGAGAAGTTGATCGCCTTCGTGGATGGTATGGTGACGAATCAGGAAGATCTGACAGACGAAATGTATGAAAAAGCGGAAATGCATGATGAAAAAGGTGACTGGCAGATGATTTTTGGTGTAAATACGCTGCCGTCTTACCGGAAACAAGGATATGCAGGAGAATTGATCAAAAGAGCGATTACAGATGCAAAAGAGCAGGGAAGAAAGGGACTTGTCCTTACCTGCAAGGACCGGCTGATATCTTATTATGCCAGGTTTGGATTCAAAAATGAAGGTGTCTCAGAATCAGTACATGGAAACGTGGTCTGGAATCAGATGAGACTTACATTTGATGAAGGGCTGGGTGAATAATGTGAAAAAAAATAGGTTTGAAATTGATATGTGCAACGGCTCCATCATGGACAAGCTGATTTCTTTTTCCCTGCCGCTTATGGTTTCCGGAATTCTGCAGCTTGCGTTTAATGCGGTGGATATCATCGTGGTTGGAAGATTTTCCGGAAGTCAGGCACTTGCCGCAGTCGGCTCCACAACAGCACTGATCAATGTGTTTACGAACCTGTTTATCGGAATTTCGCTTGGCGCCAATGTTCTTGCAGCCAGATTTTATGCAGCGGGCAAAGACCGGGAGATGTCGGAAACAGTACATACTTCGATCACACTTGCGCTGATCAGTGGAATTACGATGGCAGTTATCGGGGTGCTTCTTGCAAAGTGGGCGCTTGAAATTATGGGAACGCCGGATGATGTGATCGGGCAGTCTGCCTTATATATGCGGATCTATTTTATGGGAATGCCATTTTTTATGTTATATAACTATGGAGCAGCCATTTTAAGGGCGATTGGTGATACAAAAAGACCATTGATCTTCCTGATCATTTCCGGAATTGCAAATGCCGCGCTGAACATGACGCTGGTTATTATTTTTCATATGGGAGTTGCCGGGGTTGCAATTGGAACAATTATTTCACAGCTGATTTCCTGTGTGCTGGTACTGACCTGTCTGTACTGGTCGGAAGGAAGTTATCAGCTTCGTTTCTCCAAACTGAAGATCAATGGTGCCTACATGGAACAGATTTTCCAGGTGGGAGTTCCGGCGGGAATCCAGAGTACGGTCATCAATTTGTCCAATGCACTGTTGCAGTCTTCGGTTAATTCATTTGGATCGATTGCGATGGCAGGCTATACAGCAGCGAACAATATACTTGGGTTCCTTTATATGTCAGTGAATTCGATCACCCAGGCATGTATGAGTTTTACCAGTCAGAATTATGGTGTGGGTAAGCTGAAACGAATGGATAAGGTGCTGCGTGACTGTGCGATTCTGTCTATATCGATCGCGGCAGTGCTTGGTGGTCTTGCCTATAGCTTCGGACCGCAGATTCTGACAGTTTATACTTCAGATCCAAAGGTTATCAACTGCGGAATGGAAATCCTGGCGTATACATCGATCACTTATTTCCTGTGCGGGATCATGGATTTGTTTCCGGGTGCGCTTCGTGGAATGGGATATTCAGCAGTCCCGATGGTGCTTTCAGTGATCGGAACGGTGGGAACAAGAATTGTGTGGGTATTTGGAATTTTTCCGAACCACAGATCTTTATCCGTACTTTTTGTATCCTATCCGGTGTCATGGATCATTACCATTGTACTTCAGGTCGTGTGCTTCTATTTTGTGAGAAAAAGGGTACATCAGAAAGAAAAAAGATTGTTATAAACAGAACGAAATTGTGAAAATCGACAGTAGGGCATTGTGAAAAACAGACAGATTTATCTGCCTGTTTTTGTGTATATATAATAAATGTGCTTGCAATAGAAAGACACATGTGCTTGTATCTGATACAAAAACATGAATATGTAAAATGTTTGTGCATCACGGAAATATAGATTGAAAAGAGAGGAAAAATAGGGTATCCTAAGTATAGAAAGACAAAAATAATAAAAAGTCCGTAATGAACGGACATATGTGTCATGCGGAGGTAATGAAGATGAATGATAATAAAATGTGGGCGCTTGTAAAGGAAAAACCGGAACAGGGACTCTGGATGAAAAGAGTACCGATTCCTGAAGTAGGACCAAATGACGTAAAGATCAAGATCCATAAAAATGCAATCTGTGGTACTGATGTACATATTTACCAGTGGAATGAATGGGCACAGCACACCATTCCGATCGGACTGACCGCAGGACATGAATATGTCGGGGAAGTTGTAGAAGTCGGTACAGGTGTACAGGGATTCAAGGTGGGCGATCTGGTATCCGGTGAAGGACATATCACTTGTGGAAAATGCAGAAACTGTCTGGAAGGGCACAAAGAGAACTGCAAAGATGCCAAAGGTGTTGGGGTAAACCGGAACGGTGCGTTTGCAGAATATCTGGTTATTCCCGCTTCAAATGTATGGCCGTGCAATCCGGCAATTGATGAAGAATTATATGCGATCTTTGATCCATTTGGAAATGCAACCCATACTGCATTATCTTACGACATGCTTGGTGAAGATGTGCTGATCACAGGTGCAGGGCCGATTGGGATCATGGCAGCGGCGATCGCAAAATTTGCAGGAGCAAGACATGTGGTAATCACGGATATGAACCAGTACCGTCTGGATCTGGCAGCAAAAATGGGTGCGACCAGATGCGTTAATCTGACACAGGAAAAACTGACGGATGTGATGCATGAGATCGGAATGACAGAAGGCTTTGATATCGGACTTGAAATGTCCGGAAGCCAGCCGGGACTTTCTGATATGATCCATAACATGAAACATGGTGGAAAGATCGCACTTCTCGGATTGCAGAGACAGGATGCAACCGTAGATCTTGAGACAGTGATCTTCAATGGGCTGAATATCCGCGGAATTTATGGAAGAAAAGTATGGGATACCTGGTACAAGATGTCTACGATGATTCAGGCGGGACTTGATATTTCACCGATCATCACACACCATTTTGATATCCGCGATTATGAAAAAGGATTTGAGGCAATGATCTCAGGACAGTCAGGAAAGGTGATCCTTGACTGGGCACATATTAACGATTAGGAAAAGCAGAAGAAGGAGAGAATAAAATGGCAAGAAAAAATGATATTTTAAGTATTTATACAAAAGAAGTAGAACAGATCAAAGCAGATGGTCTTTTCAAAGGGGAAGCACCGTTCGTATCTCCGCAGGGCGCAAAGGTTGTAATGGAAGACGGAAGAGAGCTTCTTAATATGTGTGCCAATAACTATCTTGGACTTGGAGACAATCAGAGACTGATCGATGCAGCGAAGAAAACTTATGATGAAAAAGGATATGGAGTTGCTTCTGTCAGATTTATCTGCGGAACACAGGACATCCACAAAAAACTGGAAAAGAAGATTTCCGGATTTCTGGGAACAGATGATACGATTTTATATTCTTCCTGCTTTGATGCAAATGGTGGACTTTTTGAAACAATCCTGACTGCAGAGGATGCAGTGATCAGTGATGAACTGAACCATGCTTCCATCATTGATGGAGTTCGTCTTTGTAAGGCAAAAAGATACCGCTATAAAAATAATAACATGGAAGATCTGGAAGCACAGCTTCAGGCTGCAGATGCAGCAGGAGCAAGAGTCAAACTGATCGCTACAGACGGTGTATTTTCAATGGATGGAATCATCTGTAACTTAAAAGGTGTCTGCGATCTTGCTGATAAATATAACGCACTGGTTATGGTGGATGACAGCCATGCAGTGGGATTTGTAGGAGCACACGGCAGAGGAACTTCCGAATACTGTGGCGTAGAAGGAAGAGTGGATATCATTACAGGAACACTCGGAAAAGCACTCGGTGGGGCTTCCGGTGGATATACATCCGGAAGAAAAGAGATCATCGATCTGCTTCGTCAGAGAAGCCGTCCGTACCTGTTCTCCAACTCTCTTGCACCGGCAATCGCAGGAGCAAGTATTGAGATGTTCAATATGCTGGAAGAAAGCACCGAGCTTCGTGACCATCTGGAAGAAGTAACCGCATACTACCGCAAGCAGCTGGTAGAAAACGGATTTGATATCATTGAAGGAACCCATCCATGTGTACCGGTTATGCTTTATGATGAAAGACTTGCCGGAGAATATGCAAAGAAAATGATGGAAAAAGGGGTATATGTGGTTGCATTCTCTTATCCGGTTGTACCGAAAGGAAAAGCAAGAATCCGCACACAGGTATGCGCGAGCCATACAAAAGAAGATATTGATTTCATTATCAAATGTTTTAAAGAGACTAGAGAAGAGATTGGAAAATAAATTGCTACAGGATAGAAAAATGCCGGACAGTACAAAATGTTGCCCGGCATTTTGTGATGATATAACAGAGAAATTTGACTAAAAAATGTTACAGGAAAATTTTCGGAGGCGTTAAATAAAAATAAAAGAATATTTTTGGAATGTAATCATGGTAATTATGTAAAACCTGAAAAAATAGAGAGAAAAGCTTGTGGGAAAGGCAGGAATACTATAAAATAAACAGGGAACAATAAAAAGATGAATGGGGTGTCATCTGACAGAGGAGAGAAAAGATGGAACAAAAAATATACAATGAATATGTGGAAATTTTAAAGGAAGAGTTGCTTCCGGCGATGGGATGTACAGAGCCGATTGCAGTAGCTTACGCGGCAGCAGTTGCAGTTCAGGCTCTTGGGGAAAAACCGGAATCTGTAGAAGTAAATGTCAGTGCAAATATTATTAAGAATGTAAAAAGTGTCGTTGTACCGTGCACAGGAGGACTTCGCGGAATCGGTGCAGCAGTCTGTGCAGGGATTGTAGCCGGATGTCCGGAAAAAGAACTGGAAATTCTGGAAGAGATCACAGGGGAACAGAAAGTAGAAATGAAAAAGATGCTGGATACTATGCCGATGACAATCCGGAAATCCGATAAAGAATATATTTTCGACATCCAGATCAAGGCATGTGCAGGCGGACACAGCGGATACGTAGAGATCGCAGGTTTTCACACCAATGTGATCTGTGTAAAGAAAGATGATGAGATCATCAGAGAAAAAGCATATGAAGAGCAGGGATCCAGCTGTGCGACGGACCGTTCTCTTCTGACTGTGGAGAAGATCATTGAATTCGCAGACTGCGTAGACGTTGCAGACGTAGAGGAAGTTCTGCAGAGACAGATTGATTATAACTGGGCAATTGCCGAAGAGGGCATGACAGGAAAATGGGGAGCTGCCATTGGAAAGACTTTGATGGAAGCATATGGAAACAGTGTACATAACCGTGCGAAAGCGATGGCAGCGGCCGGATCGGATGCAAGAATGAACGGATGTGAACTTCCGGTTGTCATCAATTCGGGAAGCGGTAACCAGGGAATGACAACTTCTCTTCCGGTGATCGTCTATGCAAAAGAGCTGAATGTCTCAAAAGAGATGATGCTCCGCGCGCTGGTTGTGTCAAATCTGATCACAATCCATATGAAGACAGGAATCGGAAGACTGTCTGCATATTGTGGCGCGATCAGTGCAGGATGTGGTGCAGGTGCAGGAATCTGTTATCTGTATGGCGGACGTGCATATGAGATTTCTCATGTAATTGTAAATGCAGTTGCCATTAACTCAGGTGTTGTGTGTGATGGAGCGAAGGCAAGCTGCGCGGCAAAAATCGCATCAGCTGTAGAAGCAGGGCTTCTGGGACTTCAGATGCAGAAAAATGGAAAGCAGTTCTATGGCGGAGACGGACTTGTAGAAAAAGGTGTAGAAAACACGATCCGTAATATTGGAGAGCTTGCAAAGAAGGGAATGCGTGAGACGGATAAAACGATCATCCAGATCATGACAAGATAAGAAAAAGAGAAAAGAACTGGTAGAAGAGGCACTTGCATTTACCGGACTTAAGAAAAATATGACTAATATTGAAAAAATAAAACATCTGCGGTATGCATATCGCAGATGTTTTATTTTTGACCGTTAGCTATTTATACTTTTTATTTTTGAATATACTTCTTCAACAACAAAAGCGTATTCTTTACCCCATCCATATGGGATCTTTCATAGTTATGTGATGCATACACCCCAGGACCAATCAGACCATGACGGATATCATATCCTGCCCGAAGAGTTGCCTCTACATCAGAACCGTAATGCGGATACACATCGATCGCATAATCCAATCCTTCTTCTTTTGCAGTTTCGGCAAGAGCGGATGTTACGTCGTAGTTGTAAGGACCGCCGGAATCTTTTGCGCAAATAGATACCATGCGTTCGGTACATCCGAGATCGGATCCGACGCAGCCCATGTCAACAGAAATCATCTCTGTTGTATCTTCGGCAACAAAACTTCCGCCGTGTCCGACTTCTTCATATACAGTGAAAAGGAGAGAAACTTTGCGGGAAAGCGCAATAGATTCATCTTTTACGCATTTTGCCAGACCGAGAAGGATGGCAGCAGAAAGCTTGTCATCTAAGAAACGGCTTTTGATATAACCGCTCGGTGTGATCTGGGTACGCGGGTCCATGGCGATGATATCTCCAGGCTGTACGCCAAGTGAAAGAGTTCCTTCTTTAGTGTCCACATTTTCGTCCAGAAGGATTTCCATATTTTCTTCTTTTGTCTCAACAGCAGAATCTGCAACATGAACAGAAGGTTCAGTATTTAGTACTACACCGGTATAAACGCGTCCGTCGCGTGTGTGGATCGTGCAGTTTTCCCCATCAGCGGTACTCCACTGGTGTCCACCGAGAGTAGTCGGACGCAGTCTTCCATTTGCTTTGACAGAACGCACCATGGCACCGAGGGTATCAACGTGTGCTGCAAGTACCAGCGGATTCCCCTCTCCGCCGATCGTTACGAATACGTTGCCTTTGTTAGAAAGCTGTGGTTCATATCCCATATCTGATAAAGTCTTCATCAGGTATGCAGCCACATCTTTGGTATAACCGGATGGGCTTGGAATAGAAGTTAAAGCTTTCAGTTCGTTTCCGATAAATTCAAGATAATTTTGCATAGAAAATTCCCCCAAAAAATTTATAGTATATATCATAATAGTTTAATGGAAGAGGATGGAAAATGCAATATACATTGAAGGATAATTTAAAAAGGTTATAATAATTGATGAAAAAATAGATTCATGATTTATTAAAAAAGAATCAAATATTGCTTCCGATATATTTGCTGGTGAATTAACCGTATCAGGAGTATAATAGACTTAAAATATTATAGGAGGACAAGGTTAATTATGGGGGAAACGTCAAACGCTAATCTACTGACAACGGGATCTATTCCGAAAAAGATTATTATGTTTGCGATTCCGCTTCTATGGGGGAATTTATTCCAGCAGTTGTATAATGTGGCGGATTCGCTGATCGTGGGAAATTTTCTTGGGAATAATGCACTTGCAGCTGTCAGCTCATCAGGGAATCTGATATTCCTGATGGTAGGATTTTTTGGGGGAATTGGCGTGGGAGCCGGTGTTGTCATTGCGAGGTATTTTGGAGCCGGAGAATATGAAAAGCTGAAAAAAGCAATCCATACGGCACTGGCATTTGGTGGCGTATGTGGAATTTTTCTTACGGTTGCCGCGTTGATCCTTGCACCGCAGATTTTAAAACTGATTGGTACGCCGGAAGAGGTACTGCCGAAATCACTGGTTTATTTCAGGGTGTATTTTGCAGGTTCACTTGGATTTGTAATTTATAACTTTGGAATGGGGATTTTGCAGTCACTTGGTGACAGTAAGAGTCCGGTCATCTATCTGATCATTTCAGCGTGTCTGAATGTGATTCTGGATCTGGTGCTGATCGGAGGCTTAGGATTTGGTGTAGGTGCAGCAGCTTTTGCAACGATTGTTTCACAGATATTAAGTGCGGTTCTGTGTATCAGAAAACTGCGTAGGGAACCAGAGGCGTTCCGGTTATCTTTTCGTGAACTTCGGATGAATGGGAATATGCTGCGGCTGATCGTGGTAAACGGAATACCGGCAGGAATCCAGAATTCAATTATTGCGGTTGCAAATGTATTTGTACAGTCGAATATTAATCAGTTTGGGGCTCTGGCAATGGCCGGATGTGGGTCATATTCCAAAATTGAAGGATTTGGATTTATTCCGGTTACCTGCTTCTCACAGGCACTCACGACGTTTATTGGACAGAATCTGGGAGCAAAAGAGTATGACCGGGCAAAAAAAGGGGCATTGTTTGGAACTATTTGTGGAATCGGGATAGCAGAAGTGATCGGAATAGCAGTTTTTTTCTTTTCACCATACCTGATCGCTGCGTTTGGAGGAGATCAAAAAGCAATTGAATATGGAATTGCAGAGGCACATACGATCGCTCTTTTCTATTGTCTGCTTGCGTTTTCGCATTGTATGGCAGCAATTCAGAGAGGGGCGGGAAGAAGTATTGTTCCGATGTTTGTTATGATGCTTGTATGGTGCGGAGTCCGGGTAACCTATATTAGTATTGTTATCAGGATTATTCCGGTGATCAATGTAATCTACTGGGCATATCCACTTACCTGGTTTATCAGTTCGGTGATATTTTTGATTCTGTTTCTTAAGACAGACTGGATTCACGGATTAGAGAAACAGTGACAGGGCGCATAAAAAAGAAAGCTGTACACTACTTATGTAGTGTGCGGCTTTCTTTTTTGGTTTCATAGGAGA
This sequence comes from Coprococcus sp. LG101-27, assembly GCF_027695515.1. Taxonomy (NCBI): domain Bacteria; kingdom Bacillati; phylum Bacillota; class Clostridia; order Lachnospirales; family Lachnospiraceae; genus Coprococcus; species Coprococcus sp. LG101-27. Next base: position 20,857 of record NZ_JAQEUJ010000004.1, on the reverse strand, counting down.
TTCCGAAGGAACTTCCTATGAAACAAAAGGCACTGCGTGCCGGAGATGCGCACTCGCACGAAGATGAAGAATGTCGCAAGCGGTCTACGCTCCGCTTCGGTCGTTGCTTAACGAGCGCCACTGGCGCTCAGCAACGCACTCGGCGCGAGAATGTGCCGAGGCACATTCTTTCTTATATTTTTGCGTGAAATTACAGGGAAAGGGAATGAAGTTCCGTAAAAAATGAAGGATAAGATACATCTACACACTGACCATTCTGGATTTCAGTATTTCCCTCGGCGGCAAGGGCTGCGATGGAAAAGGCCATTGCGATCCGGTGATCCAGATAACTGTTGATCTGTCCTCCATGAACCGGATTACCGCCACGGATGATCATGCCGTCGTCGGTTGGTGTTACATCAACGCCCATGGCAAGAAGTCCTTCTGTAGTTGTTTTGATACGGTCAGTCTCTTTGACTTTCAATTCGGCAGCATCCCTGATGATCGTAGTTCCCTCGGCGAAAGCAGCCATCACTGCAATCATTGGAATCTCATCGATCAGTGTAGGGATGATTGCACCTTCTACGGTGGTTCCGTGAAGAGTGCTTGTACGTACAAGAAGATCGGCAGTTGGTTCACCGCTGTCACAATTTTCATTTAGATAGGTAATGTCTGCCCCCATTGCCCTGCATACTTCAAGGATTCCGGCACGGGTCGGGTTGGTACCTACATTCTTTATCAGAAGTTCAGAACCTGGAACCAGAAGGGCAGCAGCGATGAAGTAAGCAGCAGAAGAAATATCTCCGGGAACCAGGATCTTCTGTCCGTATAATTCCTCACATGGGAGAATAGATGCAGTTGCACTACCATCAGAATGTACTTCTGTCTGTACGTTGGCACCGAAGCCATTCAGCATCAGTTCTGTATGATTACGGGAAAGTACAGGTTCTGTAACCAGGGTTAATCCGTCTGCATAAAGTCCTGCCAGGAGTACGGAAGATTTAACCTGAGCAGAAGCTACTTTTGAGTGATAGTGGATTGCGTGCAGGGATGGATTCTGACCGGCAGGAAGCAGGCTGTTGATCAAAAGTGGTGCGCACCCGTTCCCATTCTGGCTTAAAATATCAGCGCCCATCATCCCAAGAGGCTCCATGATCCTCTTCATCGGGCGGGAGTTCAGAGAAGCATCGCCGGAAAGAGTGGTGGCAAACGGCTGACCGGAAAGAATACCGGAAATCAGTCTTGTAGTGGTTCCGCTGTTCCCCACATCTAAAAAAGAAGAAGGTTCGGAAAGTCCGTGAAGCCCTTTGCCGTGAACCAGGATACGGTCAGGTGTGTCTTCGATATTGATTCCCATGGCACGAAAGCAGCCGATGGTAGAGAGGCAGTCGGCACCGTGAAGAAAATGTGTGATCTCAGTAGTTCCTTTTGCCAGTGCACCGAACATAATAGAACGGTGGGAGATGGATTTATCGCCGGGAACAGATACTTCCCCGCGAAGCTGTTTAACAGGTTGGATTTGCATAATATAGTAACCTCTCATTCGTAAAATTCTATTTTCAAGCATTGTGACCAATTTACACAAAGTTCTGAAAAGATTTTTTGGACTGTCTTGCATTTAATGATGTGAGTGTCAAAAATCCTCTTGCAAGCAAGCTTGTATCGGCTTTCTGACCTTTTGACCCTGGTATCATCATTTAATTATTAACGCTCATAAACAATATAACGATGCTTCTGCAAAAGTGCTACTGCTTTCTCACAGGAGATGCTGTCATAGAATTCGATGCGGAGTACGCCTTCTTCAAATTCACGGTTATGAACGATTCCGATGTTCTTAATGCTGAGTGCATTAGAAGCGAGGATGGTCGCAATGGTGGCAATCACACCGGCTTCATCCGGGATGTCACAGTAGATCTCGAATGCACGCTTGATTGGGCCGGCAGAACCATTTGGCATGGAATTGCGGTAGTTCCGGGAATGATCGAACATATCGTAGATTCCCTGGGAGTCTCCGGCATCAACCAGTTTTTTCGCTTCATTTAATGTTTCGATATAATTTCCAAGGATCTGGGAAATATTACTCTGATTCTGTGCACAGATATGTTCCCACATGGTCGGTGAGGAAGAGGCGATTCGCGTAATGTCCTTAAAGCCGCCGGCGGCGAGGGTTTTCATCAACTCATCCTTGGTGTCGGTGTCTCTGACAAAGTTGACCAGACTTGCGGCAATGATATGTGGCAAGTGGCTGATCGTGCCGGTGACGATGTCGTGTTCATGATAATCCAGTACGATCGGAAGTGCACGCAAGGATTCTACGAAGGATGCGTATGCATCAACCTTTTTTTTCGCTACTTTGGCGGAAGGGGTGAGAACAAAGTAAGCGTTCTCAATCAGGATTGGTTTGGAATTGGCAAAACCACTCTTTTCGGAACCGGCCATCGGGTGTCCTCCGATAAAGTAATCCTCCAGTCCCAGCCGGATGATCTCGTCATGGATCGGAGTCTTGACACTTCCGACGTCAGTCAGGATCATATCATCATGCAGGTAAGGCATCATCTGCTTTAAATATGCAGTATTGAAAGCGACCGGGGCACATAAGAAGATGTAGTTGCAGCCTCGGAAATTATCATCGATTGAGGTACAGGCCACATTGATGATGGATTCTTGTGTGGCAAGTGCCAGAGTTTCTCTATTCTTGTCGAAAGCGACAATCTCATAATCCGGATAATATCGCCGGATCGCCTTTGCAATAGAGCCCCCAATGAGTCCGAGTCCGATAAATCCGATTTTTTTCTGTTTCATAATCTTTCGTCCTTTCGTGATAGTCTACCTTTCATAATATAGGAAAACAGGCTATCTGTCAATAAAGCAATACTTTAAAGCGTAAAAGTGAAAGTTTTTGTTGAAATTCTATAAAATAGTTGTGTTTTTATAGAAAGTTTAGTACAATATATCCATGAGAAACTTTAGCAAGGAGGCAGCAAGCATGAAGGTTTACAGAACGGATGAAATTAGAAACGTGGTCCTTTTAGGACATGGGGGAAGCGGAAAGACCAGTCTGGCAGAAGCGATGGCTTATGTATCTGGAGCAACAAATCGTATGGGATCTGTTGAGAACGGTAATACGATCAGTGATTTTGATAAAGAAGAACAGAAACGTAAATTCTCACTTAGCACAAGTCTGATTCCGATTGAATGGGAAAAAGCAAAGATTAATATCCTTGATACACCTGGATATTTTGATTTTGTCGGAGAAGTGGAAGAAGCAGTCAGCGCAGCCGATGCAGCTGTTATCGTTGTTTCCGGAAAAGCCGGTGTGCAGGTAGGAACCGAGAAAGCATGGGAACTCTGTGATAAGTATAATCTTCCGCGTATGATCTATGTTACTGAGATGGATGTGGATGATGCCAGCTTCCGTCAGGTTGTTGAAGATCTGACCGCAAGATACGGTAAAGTGATCGCACCACATTTCCAACCGATCCGTGAGAACGAGAAATTAGTAGGTTATGTCAATGTTATCAAGAATGCAGGTAGAAGATACACCGGACTTGGACAGAGAGAAGAGTGTGAGATTCCGGATTACTGTCTGCCGAACCTGCAGATTTACAGAGAGAAGCTTCTTGAAGCAGTGGCAGAGACCAGTGAAGCATTTATGGAACGTTATTTTGAGGGAGATGAATTCTCGGTTGAAGAGATCCGTTCTGCCATGAGAACAGAAGTTATGGACGGAGATATCGTTCCGGTAGCAATGGGATCCAATGTTCAGGCACAGGGTGTTGCAAACTTACTGTCTGATATCGTAAGATTTTTCCCAAGTCCGGAATACCGTGAATGCGTAGGTATCAACCGTAAGACCAATGAGATCTTTGAAGCACATCATGATTTTGCAGCCGCAAAGACCGCATATGTATTCAAGACCATGGTAGATCCGTTTATCGGAAAATATTCTTTCGTAAAAGTATGTTCCGGTGTATTAAAGGGGGATGATGTCCTTTACAATCCGGAGTCAGATGCAGAAGCAAAGATCGGCAAGATATACACCTTATCCGGCAACAAACCGGTAGAAGTTCAGGAACTGTTTGCAGGTGATATCGGAGCGATTGCAAAACTGACAAGTACAAAGACAGGGGATACCCTTTCAACAAAAAATACACCGGTATCTTATGGAAGAACCGAATACTCCAAACCGTATACATATATGAAGTATGTAGTGAATAACAAAGGTGATGAGGACAAGGTATCACAGGCTCTTGCGAAGATGATGGCAGAGGATGTGACACTGAAAGTGGTAAATGACAGTGAGAACCGCCAGTCACTGATTTATGGAATGGGTGACCAGCATCTGGAAGTGACAGCAAGCAAGCTGGCAGAGCGTTACAAAGTCGGAATCAGACTGGAGACACCAAAAGTTGCGTTCCGTGAGACGATCCGCAAGAACTCGGATGTAGATACCAAGTATAAGAAACAGTCCGGAGGACATGGACAGTATGGACATGTTAAGATGCGTTTTGAACCATCCGGAGATCTGGATACACCGTATGTATTCCAGGAAGAAGTAGTCGGAGGTGCTGTTCCGAAGAACTACTTCCCGGCGGTTGAAAAAGGATTGCAGGAATCTGTATTAAAAGGACCTCTCGCCGGATATCCGGTAGTTGGCGTGAAAGCAACCCTGTATGATGGATCTTACCATCCGGTAGATTCTTCTGAAATGGCATTTAAGACTGCGACGATCCAGGCATTTAAGAAAGGATTTATGGAAGCAGGACCGGTTCTTCTTGAGCCAATCGCATCTGTGAAAGTAACCGTTCCGGATGATTATACCGGAGACGTTATGGGAGATCTGAACAAGAGACGTGGTCGTGTTCTTGGAATGAATCCACAGTCAGGCGGATATCAGGTAATTGAAGCGGATGTACCGATGACAGGCATGTTTGGATATTGCACAACACTTCGTTCTATGACAGGTGGACGAGGAAGCTATTCGTATGAATTTGCCCGTTATGAACAGGCTCCGGCAGATGTACAGGAAAAAGAAATTGAAAAGCGTGCAGCTGAAGAATAAGAATAAGGAAAAGCCGGGAGAAAATCCCGGTTTTTTCTATTGTACTTTCGTACTAAAAGTGGTATACATATTATGATGGTGGCAGCTTCGGCTGTCCCATTGGTATTTTATACAATTTTAGTATTAAAGGCTTAGTATTAAGAGCAAAAGTAGAGGAAAAGAAAAATGAAAATTGTAATTATTGGGGACGGGAAGGTTGGTCATAAACTGACCATACAGTTATCCGAAGAAAATTACGATGTGGTTTTGATTGACCAGAATGAGGGAAAATTAAAAGAAGCACTGAATCAGCTTGATATTCTCTGCATTACCGGAGATGGTGCAGATGCGAAAGTGCAGAAAGAAGCAGGAGTGCCGGGCGCTGATCTTGTTGTGGCATGTGCATCGACAGACGAACTGAATATGCTGAGCTGCCTGCTCGCAAAGAGACTGGGGGCAAAGCACACGATCGCCCGTGTAAGGAATCCAATCTATTATCAGCAGATCGATCTTTTGAAAGAGGACTTAAGACTGAGTATGGCTGTCAACCCGGAACTTATGGCTGCATTTGAGATTTCCAGATCGATCCTTCTTCCGGATACTGCAAAGGTAGAGACTTTTATGAAGGGAAAAGTCGAAATGGTAGAATTCATTGTCAAAGAAAGAAGCCATCTGGGCGGAGTATCGCTTGCTGAGCTTTACCGCAAGTTCCAGATCAAAGTTCTGGTATGTGCTGTAAGACGTGGATCGGAAGTGATCATCCCGAATGGTGATTTTGTCATCCATGATGGAGACCGGCTTCATATTGTTGCATCCCACAAATATATTGAAGAATTTTTCCATCTGATCGGAAAGCGGAAAGAGCCGAAGAATATTCTGGTTTGTGGTGGGGGAAAAGTCGGATATTATCTGGCAAAACAGCTTTTAGGACTTGGTATGCAGGTTAAGATCATTGAGCAGGACTGGAAGAAATGCGAAGATCTCTGCGACCAGCTTCCGAAAGCGACGATCATCTGTGGGAATGCCGCAGACCATGACCTTCTGATCGAAGAAGGAATTGAACAGGCAGATGCCCTGGTCAGCCTGACCGGTATGGATGAGGAGAATATTATCCTTGCACTTTTTGCAAAGACAAAAGGTGTGGACAAGATCGTGGCAAAGGTCAACGAAGACGGACGTGCCCAGCTTGTCGAGGAACTTGGGATCGATCTGATTGTATCAGCAAAGACTGCAACAGCAGATGCGATCATGAGTTATGTGCGTGCACGCCAGAATTCTCTCAAGAATGTCAATGTTGAATCTATGTATCAGCTGGTTGGCGGAAGAGTAGAAGCACTGGAATTTATTATCAAAGAAAAAACAGAATATACAGATATCCCGTTTAAGGATCTGGAACTGAAGCCGAACAATCTGATCGCATGTATCGGAAGAAAACGGCAGATTATTATTCCGGACGGGAATGAATCCATTCAGGTGGGCGACAGTGTTGTAATCGTTACGACCCAGAAGAAAGTTAAGGATATCACAGATATTCTGGCTGAGCAATAGGGGTGAAAAGAAATGAATGTGAAAATGATACGCTATATCATCAGTAAGATGATGGGAGTAGAGGGACTGCTGATGCTGCTTCCGATGATGGTTGGAATTATTTATGGCGAGCACACATCGGTTTATTTTCTGATTACAGCTGCGATCCTGACGGCAATTTATCTGCTGTTTGGCAGAAAATGCCCGGAGAACATGACGATTTATGCCAAAGAAGGTCTGATCATTGTTGCAACGGCCTGGATTTTCTGGTCACTTGCAGGTGCACTTCCATTTGTACTCAGTAAAAGTATTCCAAGCTATGTGGATGCTTTTTTTGAAACAGTATCCGGATTTACGACGACAGGTTCTACGATCCTGACTGAGATTGAAGGACTTCCGAAAGGAATTCTTTTCTGGCGTTCCCTGACACATTGGGTTGGTGGAATGGGAGTGCTGGTATTTGTTATGGTACTTACCTCTCTGGATGAGAAGAATTCCATGCATCTGATGCGTGCGGAAGTTCCGGGACCAGAGGCAGATAAACTGGTTCCAAAGGCAAGAGGAACCGCAAGGATCCTGTATGGAATGTATTTTGCACTGACTGCAATTGAGGTAGTTTTTCTTCTGGCAGGAGGGATGAACCTGTTTGACGCAGTGACACATGCATTCAGTACTGCCGGTACCGGAGGATTTTCCAGCTACAATGCAAGTGTGGCACACTTCAACAGTGCCTACATTGATGGTGTGATCACCGTATTTATGATCCTGTTTGGTATCAATTTTAACCTGTATTTTTTTCTGCTTTTGAAAGAATTTAAGAGTGTATTTAAGAATGAGGAGTTGCGTGCTTACCTGGGAATCATTGCAGGAGCAACCGTTGTGATCACCTGCAATATCGCCGGAGGTTATCATTCTCTTTTAAAGGCATTCCGCTATGCGGCGTTCCAGGTGGCATCCGTGATCACGACAACTGGATTTGTAACGGCAGATTTCAACAAGTGGCCGGAGCTTTCCAAATGTGTTCTGCTTCTTGTGATGGTAATCGGTGCTTCTGCCGGTTCAACAGGCGGTGGTATCAAAGTATCAAGACTTCTGATCCTGGTAAAAAGCATCCGCCGGGAGCTGAAAACTATGATCCATCCGAAAGCAGTCAATATCGTAAAAATAAATGGGAAAAAAGTGAAAGAAGAGACGATGCGGGGGGTATATGTATACTTTATTGCGTATATACTAATCCTGATCGTATCCGTGCTTCTGATCTCGATCAATAACTTTGATTTTACTACTTCATTTACCGGAGTGCTTACTACACTTAATAATGTAGGACCGGGACTGAATCTGGTAGGACCGGTGGAAAATTTTGCGAAGTTCTCAGACTTTTCGAAGATTGTTTTCTGCGTGGATATGCTGATCGGACGACTGGAAATCTTCCCGTTCCTGATGCTGTTCTCGCCGTCACTTTGGAGTAGAAAATTCTAAGACAGCCTTGGTAAGGTAAAACGATGAAAAGGAGAATTTATGAAAAAGAAAAATATAGCGATTAGTTTTCTGCTGCTTTTAGTGGCAGCAGGAATCTGGTATTATGTATCACTGCCGGCTTTTAATATCCATTCTTCCGGAGTGTGGTATTTTGTGCTTGTTCTGGTGCTTGCGGTCGGTCTTGTGCTTGCAGGAAAAAAAGGCTTGCGATACGGAGCGATTGATCTGAAGGAGATGAAAGAATCCAAAGGTTTCAAATGGTGTGTCCGTCTTTTTATTCTTTTGTTAGTGGTTTATCTGGCCGGAACCATTCTTTCTTCACCGATTGTGAATGCGAAGAAATACCAACAGCTTCTGAAGGTAGAAGAGGGCGAATTCACAAAAGATATCGAGGAGCTTTCCTTTGACCAGATCCCGCTTCTGGATAAGGAGTCTGCGCAGCTTTTAGGAGACCGGAAGATGGGAAGCATGTCAGATATGGTATCCCAGTTTGAGGTGGACGATATCTACAGTCAGATCAACTACAAGGATCGTCCGGTCCGTGTGTCACCTTTGAAATATGCGAATCTGATCAAATGGTTTACCAATCGGAAAGATGGACTTCCTGCATATATCCGGATCGATATGGCAAGTCAGACAACGGAGATGGTAAAGCTGGAGCAGGGAATGAAGTATTCGACCAGCGAGCATTTTGGAAGAAATATTTACCGTCATCTTCGTTTTGCGCATCCGACTTATATTTACGGAGACCTTAGTTTTGAAATTGATGATAATGGTGTTCCATACTGGGTAGCACCGGTCAAAAAGTATAATATCGGTCTTTTCGGAGGAGAAACGGTAGGACATGTGGTGCTCTGCAATGCGATCACCGGCGAAATGCAGGACTACAGGATCGATGAAGTCCCGGAATGGATCGACCGAGCCTATTCGGCAGATCTTCTGGTACAGCTTTATGATTATTATGGCACGTTAAAGCATGGGTATTTTAACAGTGTACTCAGCCAGAAAGATTGTCTGAAGACAACAAACGGATATAATTATCTGGCGATTGATGATGATGTATGGGTGTACACGGGAGTAACTTCTGTAAACAGTGACCAGTCCAATGTGGGATTTGTTCTGATGAACCAGAGAACTATGGAGACAAAGTATTATCCGGTGGCAGGTGCGATCGAGGATTCTGCGATGGCATCGGCAGAAGGACAGGTACAGAACCTGAAGTATCGGGCGACTTTCCCGCTGTTGCTTAACATTTCCGGGGAGCCGACTTACTTTATGGCACTTAAGGATGATGCAGGACTTGTGAAAAAGTATGCAATGGTCAATGTCCAGAAGTACCAGGTTGTTGCGATCGGGGATACGGTAAGTGTATGTGAAGAATCCTACAATAATCTGCTTCTTACCAATGGAATCAAGGAAAAAGAAGAAGTGAAGATGGATACCGGCACGATCGAAGGAAAGATCACGAAAATCGCCCAGGGCGTTATAGATGGAGATTCTCATTACTACATTATGCTGGAAGGATCAGATGAGATTTTTGATGTATCGGTAGTCGATTTTATTGAGATCATCAAGTACAATGTGGGAGATGATGTAAAACTGGAGTATGCAAAAGGGGATAAGGCAAATACGGTTTTGTCTTTGAAATAGCATGATGTTGGAGTCAAAAGGTATTTTGCCCCTTTGATACCAGATTGCGAGAGTGCAAAAATCATCTTGCAAGCAAGCTTGCATCGGCTTTCTGACCTTTTGACCCTGGTATCATAGCATAAAAAGAATGTACTCTGTCACATTTGGAAAACCATAAAAGGAGGGATGAAGATTTACAGAAAATCTTCATCCCTCCTTTTGGATAATGTCTATCTTAGTTAAGGAGTGTACAATTTTCAAAATCTACATTACCAAGCTGTTCATTCGTTGCACTGATGCTGACATAAAAATCTACATCATTTTCTTTGGAGATCTTTTTCAGTGTTTCGATGAAAGAAGGAATGTTCTCAAGTGTGATGTCGGCGTGTTTTAAAATACCGTCGATAAAGATTGCTTTGATATCATGGTCTGCGCTTAACATACCGTAAATAAATCCAAGATATTCATCGGTATTGGTGATTACATCATAGTCATCCATGCAGATCGCTCTGATGTTGAAAGATAAGCTGTATGTATCTCTGTGGCTCTTCTTGATGAAGAATACGTTTCCTTCACATGTCTTTACAGCTTCGTTAGCACGTTCGATCATTTGCTGGGTTTTTCCGCTTCCTTTTGGGCCTGTCAATAAATTAACCATATTATCAAGTCTCCTTTGTTTATGAATTTGTACTAAAAAAGTACGAGATTTTATAAAACTATTATACACTAATCACAATGCATTAACAAGCTATTTATTTGCATCTTTTAAAGAAATGTGATACGATATAGCTCGGAAACAATTTGCAGTTAGAAAAGGCTAATTTATGAAATTATAATAATAAGAAAAGAGGAACGAAAAATGACGAAAGTTGATATTATTTCTGGTTTCCTGGGAGCAGGAAAGACAACATTCATCAAGAAACTGATCGAGGATGTATTTCCGGGAGAAAGACTGGTCCTGATCGAGAACGAATTTGGGGAGATCGGTATTGATGGCGGATTCTTAAAAGATGCCGGCGTTGAGATCACAGAGATGAACTCAGGATGTATCTGCTGTACACTGGTGGGGGATTTTAGCAAAGCACTTCAGAAAGTACTTGTAGATTATACACCGGATCGTGTCATCATCGAACCTTCAGGAGTTGGAAAGCTTTCTGATGTTGTAAAAGCAATCGAGGGTGTCAAAGATGAGGCAGATATTGAGATTGACGGAAGAATCACAGTTGTTGACGGTAAGAAAGCAAAAATCTATCTCAAGAACTTCGGAGAATTCTTCAATAACCAGGTAGAGCATGCATCTACGATCGTTATCAGCCGTACCCAGATGATGACAGATGAAAAGGTAGAAGAGTGCGTGCATATGCTGCGTGAGAAAAATGCAGAGGCAACCATTATTTCCACACCTTGGGAAGAACTTGGAAAAGATGCCGTTTTGCATGCCCTGCAGCATGGCGCTGAGATCGAAGGTATCCTGGAAGAACATGCACACGAGCATGACGACCACGAACATCACCATCATCATGATGACGAATGTGGCTGCGGTCATGATCACGACCATCATCACGATCACGAAGAGCATGAGCATCATCACGAACATGATGAGAACTGCACCTGCGGATGCCACGATCATGACCATGAACACCATCATGATCACGACCATGAAGAGCATGAGCATCATCATGAACATGATGAGAACTGCACCTGCGGATGCCATGACCATCACCACGGACACGAAGGACATCATCATGCAGATGAAGTATTTACGAGCTGGGGCAAGGAGACTGCTCATAAGTATACAGAAGAAGAACTGGATTACCTGCTGAAAGCATTATCTGAGACAGATGCTTACGGAACCGTACTTCGTTCCAAAGGAATTATCCAGATGGCAGACGGTTCCTGGAAGCAGTTTGATATGGTTCCGGAAGAATATGAAGTCCGTGAGGGACAGGCTGATTACACAGGACGTGTATGCGTGATCGGAACAGATCTCAAAGAAGAGGATCTGATTAAGTTATTCCATATCTAGGAGGAGCAAGCGGCGATGACAACACCGGTATATATCTGTACAGGATTTCTGGACAGTGGAAAAACAACATTTATCAAGGACACACTGATGAAGCAGGAATGGATCGAAGAAGGTCCGACATTGCTTTTGCAGTGTGAAGAGGGAGAGGAAGAGTACTCGGAAAAATATCTGGATGAGAACGGACTGTTCCTCTTCAATATAGAAGAAAGAGAAAAGTTAAATAAAACTTTCTTTGAAAACTGTGAGAAGATCTATCATCCGGTCCAGGTGATCATTGAGTACAATGGAACCTGGGATCTGCAGGAAATCCTGGATGAAGATTTTCCACGCAACTGGGAGATTCAGGGTGTGTACTCAACGGTTAGCGGTGAGACGTTGGACATGTACCTGAAGAATATGCGGAATATGCTGATGAACCAGCTTACAGAATCTGAGTTGATCATCATCAACCGTTGTGGGGAAAATACAGACCGAAGTGCGTTCAGACGTGCCCTTAAGATCCAGAACCCACAGGCACAGCTGATCTTTGAAGGCGTGGATGGCAATATTATCCCGCAGACAGAAGAGGATCTGCCATATGATCTGAAAGCAGACCATATCTTCATTGATGATGTGGACTTTGGTACCTGGTATGTGGATGCATATGAGCATCCGGAGCGCTACGAGCACAAGAAGATCACCTTCCTTGCACAGCTTTTCCGTCCGAAGGGAATGCCGGCAAATATGCTGATTCCGGGAAGACAGATCATGACCTGCTGCGCAGATGATATCCGTTTCTATGGATATCCATGTAATCTTGGAAGGGCAGCGCAGATTACACAGAGAAGCTGGAAAAAAGTAACCGTCAAGTTCGAGTACGAAGCATACCGTCCGATGGTTCCAAAGCAGCCGGTTCTTTATATGCTGGAGATGGAATCCGCAGAAAAACCGGAAGAAGAGGTAGTATATCTTGGATAAATTTCAAGTATTAAAGCAATTTTTTGGCTATGACGGATTCCGACCGGGACAGGAGAAACTGATTGATGCGATCCTGTCCGGCCGGGATGTACTCGGCATACTGCCAACGGGAGCCGGAAAGTCCATCTGTTTTCAGATTCCGGCGCTGATGATGGGAGGTATTACACTTGTGATATCTCCCCTTATTTCTCTTATGAAGGATCAGGTGGCATCCCTCAATCAGGCAGGGGTTCATGCAGCCTATCTGAACAGTTCCCTGACTATGGGGCAGTACCGGAAGGCACTTGCTTTTGCAAAAGAAGGAAGATATAAGATTATCTATGTGGCACCGGAGCGGCTGGAAACTGCAGAGTTTATGGATTTTGCTATGAGCGTGGATATTTCTATGATCGCAGTCGATGAAGCGCACTGTGTTTCCCAGTGGGGACAGGATTTCCGACCAAGTTATTTAAAGATCACAGAGTTTGTAGAGTATCTTCCAAAGCGGCCGGTTGTGAGTGCATTTACTGCAACAGCGACGAAAGAAGTAAGAGAGGATATGATCGATATCCTGATGCTGGAGGATCCGGAAGTAGTAATGACAGGTTACGACAGACCGAATCTGTTCCTTGCGGTACAGTTCCCAAAGAATAAATATGCCGCACTCAAAGCATTTATTGAGGAGCATCCGGATCAATGCGGGATTGTCTACTGCCTGACCAGAAAGCAGGTGGAGGAAAATTGCGCACTCCTGGAAATGGATGGGTTTTCCGTGACCAGGTATCATGCGGGACTGACAGACCGGGAGCGGCGTGATAATCAGGATGATTTCATTTATGACCGGAAGCAGATCATGGTGGCGACGAATGCATTCGGGATGGGAATTGATAAATCCAATGTCCGCTTTGTCGTACATTACAATATGCCGAAGAATTTGGAGTCCTATTATCAGGAAGTGGGACGCTGCGCCCGGGACGGTGAGCCGGGGGAGTGCCTGCTTTTATATAGTGGACAGGATGTGATCACAAACCAGATGTTCATTGAGAACAACCGCGACAATCAGGAACTGGATGAACTGACGCGCCGGATCGTGATGGAGCGGGATCAGGAGCGCTTGAAAAAGATGACTTATTATTGTTTTACAAAGGAATGTCTGCGTGATTATATTCTGCGGTATTTTGGGGAATACGGAAGCAATTACTGTGGGAACTGTTCAAACTGTAAGACACAGTTTGATACCGTGGATATGACGGCAGAGGCAAGGATACTTGCCATGTGTGTAAAAGAAAGTCATCAGCGTTATGGAATTAATGTGATTCTGGATACGGTGCATGGGGCAAATAATGCGAAGATCCGGCAGTATGGCATGGGTGTCAGTCCGGCTTACGGGGTACTTTCTAAGACGCCATCGTGGAAGCTCAGGCAGATATTCAACCAGCTTCTGGCAGAAGGATATCTGAAGACCACGCCGGATTCTTATATGATTGTGAAGCTGACTGAAAAGTCGGAAGCACTGATTGCAGGGCAGGAGACATTTACAATGAAGATGGCAAAAGAACCGGAGAAAGAGGCGAAGACAACACCGAAGAAAAAAGTGAAGAAAACGGCCGGACTGGTTCTGAATAAAGAGCAGGAAGAGTCTTTTGAAATCCTGCGCGTTCTGCGAGCAGAGATAGCAAGAGAAGAAAAAGTTCCGCCTTATATTGTATTTTCCGATAAGACTCTTGTGCAGATGTGTATCGAAAAACCGACAAATAAGAATGCTATGCTGAAAGTTTCCGGTGTGGGAGAGTTCAAGTTTGAAAAATATGGAGAGCGCTTTCTGGAGGTAATCCGGTCGTGGACATAGAATATCATCTGATCCGGTCAGATAGGCGCAGTATTGGAATCGAAGTTGACCGGGAAGGAAAGGTGACGGTCCGTGCACCCTATTCCTGTGAGAAAAAGCGGATTGATCGGTTCCTTCTGGAAAAAGAGAACTGGATCCGACAGAAGGTAAAGCTTCAGAAGGAAAATGCAATGAAGCGGCAGGAAAAGAGAGAGATGCCGGAAGCAGAAAAGAAATATTACCGGAATCTGGCAAGAGAAGTATTAGGTGCAAGGACCGGATACTATGCCCGGAAAATGGGTGTGACCTATGGACGTATTTCCATCCGGGAGCAGAAGACCAGGTGGGGAAGCTGCAGCAGCGTGGGGAATCTCAATTACAACTGGAAGCTGGTGCTGATGCCGCCGGGAGTTCTGGATTATGTTGTGGTGCATGAGCTGGCACATCGTAGAGAAATGAATCATTCCGCTGCATTCTGGAAGGTCGTGGCGACGTGGATGCCGGACTATAAAAAATATAGAAAATGGCTGAGAGATAACGGAAATCAATTTTAAATGGTAAAAATAATCAAGAATTCGTAGAAAACAATCAAGAATCTCTTGACGGAACTTGTATTTATTTTTATAATAACAAGGTATATGAAAAAAACAAGGATAAGGATCAGTAAAAGATTAGAGTCTGTACAGAGAACTGCCGGGCGGTGCAAGGCAGCAGATCAGATCTTTGAACTCGCCTTTGAGTTCTTCTGCTGAACGGTTTTCAGATAGGCAGAAGCGGGAATTCCCGTTATAGAATCACAAGTGCGCTGCACCGTAAGTTATGTTACCGGGATGCGGCGAAGAAGAGTGGTACCACGGAATTTAATCTTTCGTCTCTTTGAATTTATCAAAAGAGGCGAAAGATTTTTATTTAACAGGAAATTCTGATGGAATTTCCTGTTAAATAAAAGGTTAAGACACTTTTTTTCATACTGAAACAATACCAGGAGGAAAGAAAAATGGCAGTACCTTACAATCATAAGGCAATCGAAAAGAAATGGAAAGAAAAATGGGCTGAGAATCCGGTTAATCCGAAAGTGGATGAAAACGGCAACCCGAAAAAGAAATATTATTGTCTGGACATGTTCCCGTATCCGTCAGGAAACGGTCTTCATGTAGGACACTGGAGAGGCTATGTTATCTCCGATGTGTGGAGCCGTTACAAACTGCTTCAGGGATATTACATCATTCATCCGATGGGATGGGATGCATTCGGTCTTCCGGCTGAAAACTATGCGATCAAGATGGGAACCCATCCTGCAAAATCGACAGCAGCAAACATCGCGAATATCAAACGTCAGATCAATGAGATCTCAGCGCTTTATGACTGGGATATGGAAGTCAATACAACAGATCCTGATTTCTACAAATGGACACAGTGGATCTTTGTAAAGATGTTCAAAGAAGGACTTGCATACGAAAAAGAATTCCCGATCAACTGGTGCCCGTCTTGTAAGACAGGTCTTGCAAACGAAGAGGTTGTGGGCGGAAAATGCGAACGCTGCGGCGCTGAAGTTACAAAGAAGAACCTTCGTCAGTGGATGCTGCGTATCACAAAATATGCAGACCGTCTGTTAAATGACCTGGATAAGCTTGACTGGCCGGAAAAAGTTAAAAAGATGCAGACAGACTGGATCGGTAAATCTTACGGTGCAGAAGTAGATTTCCCGGTTGAAGGAAGAGAAGATAAGATCACTGTATACACAACAAGACCAGATACGCTTCATGGAGCAACCTTCATGGTACTTGCACCGGAACATAAGCTTGCAGCAGAGCTTGCAACACCGGAACACAAAGAAGAAGTAGAAAAATATATCTTCGATTCTTCTATGAAGTCTAATGTAGACCGTCTGCAGGACAAAGAAAAAACAGGTGTATTTACAGGAACTTACGCGATCAACCCTCTGAACGGAGCAAAGGTACCGATCTGGCTTTCTGATTATGTACTGGCTGATTATGGTACAGGAGCCATCATGTGTGTACCGGCTCATGACGACCGTGACTTTGAATTTGCAACCAAGTTCAACATCCCGATCATCCAGGTTATTGCAAAAGACGGTAAAGAAATCGAAAATATGACAGAAGCTTACACAGAGGCTTCCGGAACGATGATCAATTCCGGAGAATGGAATGGTATGGAGAGCTCTGTCCTTAAGAAAGAAGCTCCACATATCATCGAAGAAAGAGGAATCGGACGTGCAACTGTAAACTACAAGCTGCGTGACTGGGTATTCTCCCGTCAGAGATACTGGGGAGAACCAATTCCGATCGTACACTGCCCGGATTGTGGCGCTGTACCGGTACCGGAAGATCAGCTTCCACTGAGACTGCCGGATGTAGAATCTTATGAACCGACAGGAACAGGAGAATCTCCACTTGCAGGAATCGATGAATGGGTAAATACAACCTGTCCTGTTTGTGGAAAACCGGCAAAACGTGAGACAAATACCATGCCGCAGTGGGCTGGATCTTCATGGTATTTCCTGCGTTATGTAGATAATCACAACAACGAAGAACTTGTATCCAGAGAAAAAGCAGATGCAATGCTTCCGGTAGATATGTATATCGGTGGTGTAGAACATGCAGTACTTCACCTTCTGTATTCAAGATTCTATACCAAATTCCTTTGCGATATCGGTGTGATCGATTTTGATGAGCCGTTTGTCAAACTGTTCAACCAGGGAATGATCACAGGTAAGAATGGTATCAAGATGAGTAAGTCAAAAGGAAATGTCGTGTCTCCGGATGATCTTGTAAGAGATTATGGATGCGATTCTTTAAGAATGTATGAACTCTTCGTAGGACCACCGGAACTGGATGCAGAGTGGGATGACAGAGGAATCGATGGTGTATACCGTTTCCTTAAGAAACTCTGGAACCTGCTTATGGACAGCAAGGATAAAGATATCAAACCAACCAAAGAGATGATCAAAGTACGTCATAAACTGGTTTATGATATCACAACCCGTCTGGAAAGCTTCAGCCTGAATACCGTTATTTCTGCATTCATGGAGCATACAAATACACTGGTTGCGATCGCTAAGAAGGAAGGCGGAGTAGACAGAGATACTCTGGATACCCTTGCTGTATTACTGGCACCATTTGCACCACATATGGCAGAAGAAATCTGGGAAGAACTTGGCAACAAAGAAAGCGTATTCCGTGCCGGATGGCCAAAATACGATACAGAAGCCATGAAAGATGATGAAATCGAAATTCCGGTACAGATCAATGGAAAAACAAGAGCAGTCATCAAAATTTCCACAGAGGCTACAAAAGAAGAAGCAATCGCTGCCGGAAAAGAAGCAATCGCAGATAAACTTACAGGAAATATCGTAAAAGAAATCTACGTTCCGAAGAAGATCATAAACATTGTTCAGAAATAATTGAGAAGAAATTCTTACAACAGAATAAAGTGCTTGGAAATATTGAAAAGGTTGCTTAAAACCAAGGTTTGCAGATGTTTTTTTTCAAAGAAAAGGTATCATAGAATACCGCAAAATATCGTAAGAGATTTTTGAAATGGAGTAAATTTGGAGTAAAAGTTGAAAGAAAATGGAGTAAATATTTCAAGTGTTAGAGAATGGCGCAGGTAATGGAAGCATTATTTGTGCCATTTTTCATTGACACTTTTTGAGAACTGTAGGTAATAAAACATGAAAGTCTGTCTAATGAGATTGAGTTAAACCCAAGTGCTTTGGTTATGGCGAAAGAAAGAGAAATATGATATAATTTTATTCAATAGAAATAAAAAATAGTAATAGTAGGACAAAAGATATTTCTTATATAATCTTAATAATGACCAAGGAGAAAGTCAAATGGATAATATATTGAAAAAGATGACAGAGAAAGCGTATCAAAAATATAAAACACTTCCAAATGGAAAGCCTATAGTACGACAAAATATTGAAGCAGATGCATTCCCGATTGTAGTGTTGGATATTTTATATGGAGAGGAGAAAAAGAAAAATTTTCTAGAAGAAGAAGCAACTGAACTTGCAAAGTATGTTGTGGCACCTCCAGATAGCGGGATTGATATAGTTGTTGAACATGAAGATTCAGATGATTATTCATATGATTTTATACAAGTTAAAAGTAGTGCGCTTCCAGAGGTTGAAATTAAAAAAAATCTAGCAACAATGAAACGAACAATAAAAGATTATTTGAAGAAACCTTCAAGTGTTGAAGAAAATTTGGTTAATGTTTTGGGACAAACCAATTTTGATACGTCATATAGAAATAATTGTACATATATTGTTGTTCATTGTGGTGAAATTATTTATACAGAATTAGAAAAAGATGAAAAAATAATAACAGGAAGAGAATTAGCTGTATTAAAGGAATGTGTAAAAGGTGAATTACCAAAAGTACCAGAAGAGGCTTTTGAAGCAGATAGCTTTAATAATTTTATTATATATGATCAATTAGAAATCCCAGATGAAGATGCAATTTTATGTAATATTTGTGGGTATGACTTAGCTAAATTGGCTAATAAATATTTAAATACCACTCTTGGAAGAAATATTTTATTTGGACAGAATCTTAGAGAAACACTTGTTAAATCTAAGACATATGATGGTATGGAATATACAATTAGAAATGAACCGGGGAAGTTTTGGTTTTTTAATAATGGAATTACAGTTGTTGCTGAAGATTATGATACTGAGAATAAAAACGGGGACGAAGTTGAAAGATTTGTGTTGAAAAATTTTTCGATTATTAATGGTGCACAAACAACAAGTGCATTGGGACAATTTTTGAAAAAAGCAAAATTAGAAAATGATACAAACGCAATTGAACAATTAAAAAAAGTATATGTTCTTACTAGAATATTAAAAGTAAAAAATCCTAAATTTAGGTCTGATATAGCTATTTATAATAATACACAGAATCCTATTACTACCAGAGATATGGCTTCAAACCGTGCTGAACAATTAAAGCTTAATGATTGGCTTATTAATGGAGAAAGTCCGCACATTTATGTTGAAATAAGAAGAGGTACCAGTATACCCCAAAATGTAAAGTTGTATAAACATCAAAAAACGACTAACACGGAATTAGCTCAGCTTGCTTTTGCCGGATTTAAAGTCAGACCATCTATTGCAAAAGATAAAAAAAACTCATTATTTGATACAGATTATTCGCAGAATGAGTATGTTTTAAACCAGTATTATCATGAAGTATTTCGCTACATAAATGAAGACGATAAAGGTATTTTGTTTTCTAAGAGTAAGGAAGAAATCAATGAACTTCTCTTTGTGCAGTTTCTTTATAAAGAAGCCAAAAAATATGTTCGTAAACGATATAATGAAAGAAAAGTAAATACCCAGCAAAAATATGATAAAGAAAGAGATGATGAAAAAAGAGCGGAACTTCAAAATAGAATAAAAGATTATGAAACAGTAAGCGCGATTGCTAATATTTGTATGTTTTATTGTATTGCAATGTATTATCAATATAAAAATGAGTTTGATATATTTGCGGATTCTAGAGTATACAATTATGAAAAATTTTATTCTGATAAAGAGTATAAAGAAGCGTTAATAAAAGAATTTTCTAGCTTATTTTTGGAGCAAACTATAGATATTATTAAAAGAGTATCTCAGAAAGCGGCTAATTTAAGTACGTGGATACGAGTAGCCAAGAGTGAGCAACTATTTTTGGATGAAGTAAAAAATAGAATAGATACAGATCTTACTATTGAGGATAAATATAAAAATTATACTGAAAAATTTAAAATAAATTTAGAAGATAATTAAATTATTAAAGCATTGTAATAAAGAGGTCATGAAAATTTTGTGTTTGGGAATGTTTTTATAAAAAGCTAAAAGAACTATAAAAATATTAACAATAAATTAGAAGGATTGTTTGCTATGTACTTTTAAGTAAAGACGAATATCTAGAGTGAGGTCAAGGAACAAGGCGAAGCCGATACGCCGTAGGGCAGTCCTTGACGGAACGGGTACAGCCAACAGCACCATGATACAGCAGAGGACTTGAAAGGTCAGAAACCTTGCAAGTCCTCTTGTCTGTTACTGGGCGTTATATTTTAAGTAAAGTGCTTCTTTCACTTGTTCTTTTTCAAATGCTTTTATGTGAGCGTCTTAGGTCATTCCACGTTGGCAATGACAACTGATTTATACACGCATGTTTCAGAAGAAAAGAAAAAAGAAGAAGTAGCTGAACTTAAAATATTGGCTTAAAATTGAAGTAAAAATGGAGTAAATCATTCAAGTATAAGTCCGTCAATTTTCCGGTAATCCTTTACGGATTCCAAAATATGAAGTAGAATAAAGAAAAAGATTTCACCGGTATATTAGATTCAAAAAGCAGGAGGTCATTAACAGTTAAAGATAAATTATAAAATCATATAA
>NZ_JAQEUJ010000039.1:18796-19423 GCF_027695515.1 Coprococcus sp. LG101-27 | reverse complement strand
AAAGTACCTACCCCCGGCTGGCTGAACTATGAAAGATACGGGACTTTCGCCAATATCTACGCCGGTGCGCCTCCAGAAAAAGCCTATGCGTGGACGATTGCACAGGTCAAGAGCATTTTGAAAGAGGAAACCTACATCGGTCACAGCGTTCACAACAAGCAGAGCAACATTTCATTCAAGAACAAGAAAAAGGTGCGGAAGCCGCAGGAAGAATGGTATCGTGTGGAAAATACCCACGAAGCCATCATTTCCGAAGAAGTGTTCCAAAAAGTTCAAGAGCTGATTGCAAGCAGACGCAGGAAACGCAGAAACGGTACGACACAGATTTTCGCAGGATTGATAAAATGTGCAGACTGCGGATGGTCTTTAGCCTATGGGGAAAACAAGCAGAACAAAAACCCATACGGGTACTACCATTGCAGCAAGAACGGACAGGGATTACGCCAGTGTTCCATGCACTATATCCGCTATGATCTACTGTATGCCTATGTGCTTGCAAGACTGCAATACTGGTCTATGCTGGCACAGAAAGATGAGGACAAGCTGCTGAAACGGCTGCTCAATGTCAGCGACAGGGAAAGGAACTCTGCGAAGAAAAAGCAGGCTGCGGAGCTGAAAAAGGCAGAG
>NZ_JAQEUJ010000039.1:0-18786 GCF_027695515.1 Coprococcus sp. LG101-27 | reverse complement strand
GTCCACGAAGCTGTCAAGGGCGAGGATGGAAGCCGTGAGCAGGAAGTAGAAATCTACTACCGCTTCATCGGCAAAATCGACTGACCTTTCTTTTTTTACCCAACAATATCTTTAATTAAGGGAAACGGGCATATGCCTGCCGGACGTGTCAATTTATATGGAATTGTGCAGCATACTTAGAATCAGCATTAATGAATTTCTTGCAGGTGAAGATATCGGTGCTGAAAATGTAATTGAAAAATCAGACAGCAATCTTATTCAGATTACAAAAGAGAGTAAAAAGAAACAAAAAAATTTAAAAACAATTCTTGCTGTAGTAACTGTTTTTGCAGTAATTGTCTCTGCGATCCTTGGCACTTTATTCTTTCACAAACTGATACAGCCAAAAAATTATATTACCGCAGTTGATCAGACAAGTACTGAGATGAAAACAGCAGAATTATTATCCGGAACAGACGGCGCATATCTTTTTCATTATTTTACAAAAGATGAATTTAAAACACTCACCATTTATGTATCTGAATATCAGTCTGGGACACTGATCAGTAAAAGTAAAGTGGCTGATTTGGACTATGACGGAATCGATTCCCCTTCCAGAGGCGTCATTGCTGTTGTGCCGGATTTTGAATCTTTTAAGGTAAAATTAATTGTAGCAGATGATTATGCAAAATATTCTACGGATTTTCCTATTTTAGAAAATATAGAAAACAGAGAATATTATGGCAGAAGTGCAAGCCAGATAAAAGGGAAGATTCCGATTCAGATTCATTCAGCTTCGACAATAGAAGGCAAGACTGCTATCCCTTCAGACTCTGAGCAGGGATTAATGGCTCTAATCTATGGAAAAGACGGGCTGTCAGGGATTCCTATCACGGAAATGGAAAAAGGAATCGTTGGTGTGGAAAATGATTATGTATATTATCTTTCCTTCCAATTTGGGGGTAATCAAAGTTTTTGAGGGGATGTCTTTTTGAGGGTTTAGATTGACATAGGACCAATTTTTAGATTGACGATTCCTTAAGGGTCTATATCATTTACAACAAATATTATAAGGCTTTCTACATTTTTACAGTTTCATAGCACTGCGAATGCAGTTCTCAATAAATTCTTCTCCCAAATCTGTATTCAGGCTGAGATCAAAGTTTCCGGCTGCCCCCCACATACGTCGGATGTAATAGCGATAGTTATCTGCACGCAGTTTTTCATTTTTCTGAACCGTAGCTTTGGCTTCTCCCTCAGAGATATTCTGTCTCTGTGCCACTCTTCTAATTCTGCTCACAAGAGGTGCTGAAAAAAATACTTTCAAACAGTTTCCGGAATTTCTGAGAACGTAATCTGCACAACGGCCTACTATCACGCAATTGCCTTTTTTCGCAAGATTGCGTACAACCTGGCATTCTGCCTCGAAAATTTTATTCTTCGGCGCTTCATCCTGTCTGTATTCAGATACATCTGATTGACCAGATCATAAAGAAGGCTGTTTGTCATGATCTCCTCGTTTTTCTTAACGAATTCCGGTGTGTATCCGGTGGTCCCTGCTGTCATCTGGATAATCTCCGCATCATAAAAATCATATCTTTCAGGAATGCAAGTTTCTTACCGATGAGTCTGGCGATAAAGCCTACCAGAAGGGCAGCAATAACAGTACCTTCTCTTATACCAGCCAGTCTGTCCGTTGCGATTTTCCCCTGATATAAAAGCAGGCAATGAAATTGCCGCCCGGTTTCAAAACACGCCATATTTCATGAAATGCTTTTTGCTTGTCCGGAAATGCATGAAAACCATTCATACGGACAACGGTATCTAAAAGCTTAAAACTATCGTTCTCTGATCTTTCTGACATTACGATTCATGAGGTGTCTTCCAATATGTCTATAAGCAAATGCTTTAAAGGCTGAAATTTCTTGATGATGTTCCTTCAATAGTTCATCTGGACAATCATAAACACCAAAATCCTGATTGATTCCCTCGCTCTGAATATAAGTATTGTTCCTATCAAACTCAATAATGAGATTTCTGAAATCCTTGACTGCTACTCCATAACCGCAAAATGCACCTGTACATTCCGAATTTTGTTCCTGTAACTTCTTTATGTAGGTTTTATCCAAAATGAAAGCTTCCAGTTCGTACCACTGATTTTCGAAATTAATTTCTACCCAGCTATGGAAAATACTTTTTGGAGCATTACGGTAAACAAACCCGGTCATAGCCCCTTTCTGCAATCTTTTATCAATCGTAAAACCATGTACTCTGCATGGAATATTGCAGGCACGTAAAAGTGCCATAAATAAAGTTCCTTTTGTATTACATTGTCCATAACCATCTGCAAGTACTTTTGAAGCTGAAATTCCGTCATCAATATTATATCCAAATAAAACATCATCTCTTACATAGTTGTAGATTGCCTTAATCCTTTCAAATTCACCCATTTCCTTCCATTTCATATTTTGAATAAGTTTTTGAATTGCCGGATTAGAAAAATCAACCATTCGTGTTTCCCTAAGATACTTATCTTTCATTTCCTATCGCCTTTCCCATAGGTTTTCTCACAACACAATGCATTCGCATACCTTTACGAATTTCAAATTTTTCTACTTTTAATCCTGCTTTTTTGCAACATTTTATGACCACATCTCTTGTTGGCACTTGGACATCTCCATGTCCGCATATATTTGCCAACGGCATTTCCAATGTATTCATTAGCCATACCAATACTTTATTATCACTGGTCACATCTCTCAATATCAATCTTCCATTTGGGCGAAGACATCTTTTCACACTGTCAAAAAATGCCTGTGGATCCGGATAATGATGGAAGCTCATAGAACAAATAATTGCATCAAATGAATCCTTTTCAAAAGGAAAGTTCTCACAGTCTCCTACAACAAATGTTGCATTTGAAATATTTTTCTTTTTTGCCTGTTCAATCATGGCAGGAGTCAGATCCAGTCCTGTATAATGTCGGTCTGGATATTTTTCTGCTAATAAAGAAATCATCGGAGCAGGTCCGCAGCCTGCATCCAATAAATCTCTAAATGGCTCCTTCTCTAATTCTTCCAGAATATCCGGATAATCCTTCTTGCACATTTCGTAAATACCAGCATAGCTACTTTCATATCTTCCTGCTGCTTTTGTAAACTCTTTAATTGACATTTTTTTATATTCTTCATTTTTCATGCTTTTTTCTCCAATCACTGTGCCTTTTTCGCCTTGCATCTGCATTTCTTCATTTTTTTCATATAAGCATAAAACTGCTTATGCAATTCCCTCATTTCATCTGGTGCCTTCATAGCATGTTGATACATAAATTTATCTCCAAAACTACTTCCAAATGTAACTGCCAGCATAATCGTCAGAAATGACAATGGCAAAAAGCGAAAAATATTCATTTTCCATGGTGACAGTTTACCCTTTTGTTTTCGCAAAAAGTTAAAATTTCTTTTCAGCCTTTCCGCTGTTTTCCTCATAATTTTCCATTCTTTTTCCACTTTCTCTGGATCGTCTGATTCATAATACGCATCTGCAATCGGTACCACCATAGCAAGATGACAAAGCTGCCATAGATGCATATCCGTTACTTTCTGGTATGGTATATGAGCATGCCTCAATATCTCTGAAAACTGCTTAGTTCTTTCGGATTTACTTCCTGATTTTTCTTATATAGCAATCCATTATTTCTTAAAGCCTCAAATCTTTTTCCTCTGGCATAAATACTTGTATCATAACCGGCTTCTGCAAATATAGCTGCATACAAGGAGCCTATCACACCCGCACCATAAATCAATATTCTCATAAGAATCATTCCTCTCCTCTTACCCCAGTGCCACATCCAAGATCATCATCAAACTAAATCCAAGTGCAAAGAAAAGCGTACCGATATTCGAGTTCTGTCCCTGAGACATTTCCGGAATTAGTTCTTCAACCACGACATATAACATGGCTCCTGCTGCAAAGCTGAGTAAATATGGTAATGCCGGGATTACCAGCTGTGCGACAAGAATCGTCATTACTGCTCCAATCGGTTCAACGACTCCTGAAAGTACACCTCCGAAAAATGCCTTTCTCTTACTTTCACCCTCTGCCCTAAGCGGCATAGATATAATCGCTCCTTCCGGAAAATTCTGGATAGCAATTCCAAGTGATAAAGCAAGTGCACTTGTTGCTGTAATCTGTGCATTTTCAGCAAGAAATCCTGCATACATTACACCAACTGCCATACCTTCAGGGATGTTATGTAATGTAACTGCCAACACCATCATCGTAGTACGGCCAAGTTTGCTTTTCGGTCCCTCTGCCTGATCACTTCCAACATGAAGATGCGGAATCAAATGATCAAGTGCGAGTAAAAACAATATACCAATCCAGAACCCAGCAACTGCAGGAACAAACGATAAAGTTCCCATATTTTCAGATTGTTTAATTGCCGGAATCAGAAGACTCCAGATTGAAGCCGCAACCATTATACCTGCTGCAAACCCTGCAAGTGCACGTTGCAGTAACTTGCTAAGTGTTTTTCTCATAAAAAACACGCATGCTGCACCTAGCGTTGTTCCAACAAATGGAATCAGTATACCTTCAAAAATATTTATTCGCATTATATTTTCCTTCCATATATGCTCGAAAAAATTCATTGGCAAAAATAATTATCTTCAGCGGTATAATATTAGTTCTATAGCTTATTGATTATATTGCCTAATACCTAATATATGTTATTCTATAATCTTTCATACTTTCATCATGTTAGTTTTGACTAACCATCTAGTATAAAGAAAACCGTGCAAAAAGCAAACTGTAATTTTACACGGTTCTCTTATGCTTAAGTATATCACTTACGTAATCATATAACAATATATTTCTTTCAACAATTTACAAAACTGGGCGGTGGAATTTACTCTTTCACACAATAATGTTATGGTTGTATCTCCTTCTGACAGCAGTACTGTAAAAATATCATATCTTCCAAAGGTGTAAATTCTCCGTTTTTGCATTCGACTCTACGATTGCTGCATCAATCTTCTGAAAACGTTCTGTCAAATCTCTTTCCTCCTTCGTGTCATCTGATACAATACGGTTACCATTACAGAATTATTTTCCCAAGCTGCCAAAATGCCACCGCACTCGCCGCTGCCACATTCAGCGAATCAACACCATGTGTCATCGGAATTTTAACCGTATAATCACATAACGCTATTGTCTCATTTTCCAGTCCTTCACCTTCATTTCCAAGAATAACTGCCAACTTTTCTTCCTTCATCAGTTCCGAATCATCGATGCTGACCGAATCATCAGTCAGCGCAAGTGCTGCCGTCTTATAGCCAAGCTTTTTCAATTCTGCAATCGCCTGTTTTGGCCAAATTACTTCCCGCTTGCACCGCATTTCATTGCTATCCCGGATAAATGTCCACGGAATCTGAAATACGGTTCCCATACTCACTCTGGAAGCCCGTCTGTAAAGCGGATCACTGCATCCCGGACTCAGAAGTACCGCCTCCATATTAAGAGCCGCTGCAGACCGGAAAATTGCTCCTACATTTGTCGGATTCTGCACATTTTCAAGAATCGCGATTCTGTTTATCCCATCACACAGATCCTGAAATTTTCGAAGCGGTTTCCGTCTCATTGCGCAAAGCATTCCTCTGGTCAGTTTGAAGCCTGTCAATTTAGTCAGCACCTCAAAATCCGCTGTAAAAATCGATACTTTCGTATCATCAAATCTGTTCATAATCTGGATTGTTTCTTCATTCTCTTCCATCTGCTTCTTTTCAACAAGAACAGACAATGGCTCATAACCTGCATCCAACGCTCTGCCGATCACCTTCGGACTTTCCGCAATGAACATTCCCTCTTCTGGGTGATCTTTATTCAGAAGCCGTGCTTCTGTGCATCTGGCATAAATATCCAATTCCGGCGCATTAAAGTCTTTGATTTCTATTACGTTCAGCATTTCTTTTCCCCTGTTTTCATCCGTATATTTAATCTGATCACCTTTTACAGACCTTCGCGATACACCTTATTGATCGTTGCCTGCGCATGTTCCAATTCTTTTTTCTGGATAATTGCGTTCCGGTCGCTTAGAATTGCCAGCATCTCATCCACCACATCTTCCGGTCGCGGATCTGATATGCGGTACAGATAGCCGAGCATTCTTGTTGCTGTATAATCTGTGTTCATCTGTTTATAAGCAATTTCCCTGCAAAGGCTGTCCGGATAGCCTTTCTGTTGCAGTGCTTTGTATAGTTCATCCTGTTTTGATTGTGCCATAAATTATTCTCCAATATAATGCTTTTTATTATTCTTCTCTTAAAAATATTGATTCCAACAATCTGCATCCCGCTGCCGTCCTAAAAATACGGGATTTTGCATTTTCAATCGACACTTTTGAAAAATTACTCTCACTTGCATTTACAAGAAAATCTGCCTCTATTAAAATCTGATAATCAATCCCATCTATATTGGTGTATGTATGATGATGTGTGACCAGCCAGATAATACGCTCCACTTTCTGTTCTGATACAGGCATTCCTTCAAAAAACTCCTTTACCAGCGGTTCACTTTCAAGTTCCTGATTTTTACCATTTGTGTTTCCATATTTTTCACGACAAAGTGGACAGGATATATCATGCACCACAGCTGCAAGTTCAAGAATTCCCTGTGTGTTTTCATCCACACTTTCCTGCTCCCCTATCGTCTTTGCATACGCCCATACTTTCAGGAAATGTTCGATATCTCTCAAATTCCCCTGATAAAAATCAATCATTTTTTCAATGGCAACTGCTGTTATTTTAGATTTTTCGTCTTTCATTGCATTCTTCCTCCTGACTTCTTCTGATTTATCTTTTATAACTATAGCACACTTTTCATTCGCAAATCTATTTTTTGTCTTGTAGTTACGAATATCCGCATAAATAGAAAAAGCCCTTTGAAAAAAGAATTTTCTCCTCTCTCAAAAGGCAAGTTAAAAAATTAATATCTATGTGTTATAATGTTCCACTATATTTCGAACGAAAAAATATCAAAATTTCAGATATTTTTTACCTTACCAGACAGAATCCTCACACAATCATTACGCTTTCCTCGGGAGAGAGCTTTGCAACTACAATCCCGATAAAAGAACTTATGCTTTACTTGCCAGAAGAAGATTTTCTAAACATCTCAAAAGGCGTTGTTCTTCGAAAAAATCAAATTGTTCATATATCCGACGAAGGACTTTATACAATGACTGATGGTGCTGTCTTTCAAGGAAGAAAACGTAATCTGAGTCAGCACAAACAAATCCGTAAGTCACTTGGTTTAAATGCGCAGAACTATTCGGAGGCTTCAGAAGACAGCTCACTTCAATTATTTGATAACTGTCGCTTTCTCAATAATATGCCACTTGCTTTTTGTATTATTGAGCTTGTATTTGATGCGGAGGGACATGGTGTAGACTTTGTATTCCGTTACTGTAATGATGAAATGGCTGTTGTTGAGGGCGTTCCCGTTTCAAAAATGTTGAATCATTCCTTTTATGAAGTCTTTGAAAATGGAGATAAAAAATGGCTTGTTACTTATGCGGATGTAGCATTAAACGGCAATAAACATATCCTGCAGGATTATAGTCCGGAAATCGACAAGACTTTGACCATCTACTGTTTTCAACCTGCCAGCGGATATTGTGCATGTGTATTGATTCCGTCTTAGTGTTCTGCTATTTGGCGTATGCGATTACAAAATTATTTTTCTGTAAACAAAAAAGTGCGGAAGTCCTTGATTTTTTAAAGGTTTCCGCATCTTGAATTATCTTTTATTTTTCTGAACCAGGCAATTTTTTTATTTTAACAAATCGAGCAGCGTATATTCACCTTTTGGAATCTTAGCTGTTCTATGATACTCTTTTATTGCTTCCACAAGAATCCCGGAATTAGAAAAATAATTAAACACGTAATCATATGATTTTACGTCAGACATTCTAAGATTTTCCTTGCAAAAATCACTTGGTTTTTTCCCTGACTTTTTGAATTCTTTATACTGATTTTCAGCAACCAGTAGTCTTTCTGGCTTCCTATCCATTTATAATCTTGTTGTTTACTGATGCTTCAAGTATAATAAAATCTATAAAGGAAATACACGCACAGCATGTGGACTTAATGCCTGATAATCCTCATGTTCGCGATATACAGGGAGGTTATTCTCATGGGGAAACAATCTACGAGAGAAAATAAGACAATTTATCAGATTTGCCGGGAAAAAGCCGGTCTCACCAGATCAGAAGCCAGTGAAAAAATGACTGCTGTTTCTGATTCTAAAATTGAAAAGTTTGAATATGAAATGCAGGAACCCACACCTTACGATATCATCCAGATGGCTGATGCTTACAAGCGCCCGGATCTCTGCAATTATTACTGCTCTCATAAATGCGAAATCGGTCATCGTTATGTCCCGGAGGTCGAAGTTTCTGATTTATCCAATATAATCCTGGAAACCATTGCCAGTCTGAATGAGATTAATCCTCTTACCACACGTCTGATCCAGATTGCCCGTGACGGTAAGATCAGCGATGATGAGATCAAGGATTTTGCTTTTATCAGTAACAAACTGGATGAAATTTCTCTGGCAATAGATTCCCTGAATCTCTGGGTTGATAAAACAGCCGGAGAGCAGGGACTAAACATCGAATTGCTCAGAGAAGAAAAAAAGAAACAGAAATAAGTATGAAAAACAAGGCAGCGAACCTATTTATGGTCCACTGCCTCTTTCCTTTACATATACTGTAACTGGTTTATGATGTATTCCGTTCTGCGGATAGCCTCTTCCACCTGATGTCTGGCATTATTGATTCGATCCTGCACCATCCAATCCACAACAAATCCATCAAAAAAATAATCTGCAAAGGATAAGAAATCTCCAGTATTGATGTTCAGATTACAAGCCATGTTCACATCATTTAATTCCCTACTGAAATTACGAAGATCATATTTCGCCTGTTCCATATTTTGTCTGGCCTGATCCATCTTGGAGTGTTTCAACATCGTAGAAAAGAATCCACCGCCAAACATATCCACCAGTCCCCAATTTTTTGCACTGTTCAGGTTTTCTTTTGCTGTCCGAAGACTACTTAACGCTTGTTGTCCTGCTTCAATCGCTTCTCGTTTCTCTTTTTCTATATCATATCCCATAATTTCTTCCCTCCTCGTATTTTTATGAGTTAGATGATATAAGTGCAATGATTCCGCCGATGATCAACAATGGAAATGCAATATAAATCAGTCCACCAACAACCATTCCTATCAAAATCACCGGAAAAAATACAACTGTACAGAGCAACTTTAAGATTCCCCAGGATGCTTTTACACCAAATATAAAAAATTTTCCAATAAACCAGATCATGCATATAGTAAATAATAACGATAACATATTCTACTCCTTCTGACTCCTGTTATGATTTGAATCATTCATTTTTTTGATTGTTTACTTGATACAAACTCAGATGTATTTCTCACACCGATTTTACTACTGAATTCTGGATTCTTCTCTATTTTTTCAATCATCCGAATTAACCTTATTCTCTGTGCTGTATCCATCTGCTCACCTCATTCTGACAGTTCTCCCTTTTGATATTGTCAGTATAACCGGATAACTTTTCAAAATATATACCTAATACAAAGAATTGAACATATGTAATTCTCAATTTTCGAGGAATATTAAAAAAGGTCCAGAGGGAATTGTTCCCTTCTGAGCCTATTGGTTATATAGCAGTATTTTTCATATTTGCTCTGATTTACTTTTTTTGTAATTTCTTCTCTGGAAATCTTCGAACCAAGGTGCATTCCTCGTTGCTTACACATATACGCTTTCATTGTTTCTATATTCTCATCAGCACTTCCTGACTCAAGTGAGCACATTTGCGAATTGTTTTCCTCATTATTTACATGCCACACTTCCAGAGCAGAAATTTGCATATGTTTTATGCATAACTATTGTTCCATTTGAAAACTTAATATCAATATCATTTGCAGAACCATATCTAACTATTTTAGCTTTCATTCCATTTCTCATTATCTTCTCTGTCCATAACCGTTCATTTTTCAAAGTACGCCTCAGTTGCTGAATCCCAGGTTTACCTATAGCTCCGTGAATAAAATCCTCATATTTTCTATCTTTCACAATAGTGCCATCTTTAAATTTAACGGTGATATGATTTGCATCTTTTACTTCAATAATCTCCGCCTCCTCATTACCTCTGTTTTGAATTTTTTTATCCCCTATATGATTTCTTGCATAACAGGAAGGCACTGCTACACTACCTGTACTAAATCTTTCCCATCTTGTTTTTACTATTTCTCCATTATCAAACTTCACTTTGATATCATTACTCAAATTATATTCAATCACTTCTGCCATCATCCCGTTCTTCATTTGTTTTCGTAAATTTAATCTTTGATTCTTTTTTGCCAGACTTGTATCTTTGGGATGTGAAATATTTCCTTTAACAAAACTTTGATAACATTTATGATATACAATTTCTCCATCCTCGAACTGTACAGTGATATTTCGACAACTAGACATTTTAATGATTTCTGCAACCATACCATTATTCATTTTTTTCTTTTCATATAAATGAATCGTTGCACGTTTATTATTTGATACATATTCCTTTATTGTACGTTTATCTTTCTCAAAGTTTATAAACTTATCATCCTTTTTGAGAACATCTCTGACAAAACTTTTCAGGCAACATTCCAATGAAGCTGACATAAATCTACTATCCTCTAAAATATAGTTTCTTCCACTAACACCAGAACATCCCGGTTCTCTAAAACGATAAAGTTTTATTCCCAACTTTTCAACTATTTTATTCTTTCCTTCATCATCTTTATTTTTAGTATGAGAATATTCACCATCATACTCAATCGCTATTTTCAGCTTATCATTATATAAATCAAGCTCTTTCCCTTCTAAACCAACTCTGTCAGAACGCTTTGAACGTTGTGGAATTCGAACAAACCCCAATGACTCTAAATAAAATCTTAATACCAATTCATTTTGTGATACATTTCCTCCAGAAATTGTAGGATGTGCAATACTACCGATACAAAAATCTCGCCAGGATACTCCCGTTCTTTTTCCGCCATCTTCAAACAAAATATCCATATCATGACTCCCCCTGTATTCAATAACCTCAGCAGTCAATCCATTATTCATTACCTTTTTCTCGCCAATTCGCTCTTCTCTATTTCTTGGAGCTTTAAAATGTTTTTCATAGTTGAAGTTTCCCTCAATAAAGTATCTCCAATTTTTTAACTTCATTTCTTTCCCATCACAAAATCTGATTATAAAATTTTCACAAGTACTATAACTTACAACTTGTGCCCTCTTTCCATCCCTGGATGTACTCTCTACCCCTATTCTTTCACTTGCTTTTGTTATGTATTTTCTCATTTACACGCCTGCATTCTAATTTGATAAGTGTTTCTTTCTAAAATCAAAAAATCCTGTTCTGTACACCAAAACATTATTTTTTGACTTCCTTTATTATATTTTTCTATATAAAGAAATTCCCAGAATACTTACTGCTATCACAATAAGAAATTTTCCAAATCCTGATATTGTATATTCTAGACCTCTCATACAAATAATCTGGCTTCTCCTAAATATTTTTCTAGTCATTGCAATATAAAATTGCTTATACAGTCTCTCCCTTAAGAGTCCTGGTATTCTGGATAATATACAGAGCGACCGATATGACCATCATTATAGCGCACAAACCAATCAACAGATCTGAAACCATCGGTGTAATGTGGAACCATATAATATGCACCGCTGCAGTTCCATATAATAAAAAGGTTACTATCTTTCCATGCCAGTCTGCACCATGTACTTTTCCTGTCTTTCGTATCACAAGACATCCACTGACTACCATATACAGCTCCTTACCTGCCATTATTACGATTAAAAGAAACACATGCGGAAAACGAGTAAACAGACAGATTAACATCGCTGCCTGTGTCAGCTTATCAGCCACCGGATCAAGTATTTTTCCTAAATTACTAATCCTATGGAATCTTCTTGCGATATATCCATCAGCAAGATCCGTAAGACCAGACAGCAATAAGATTTCACCAGCTAACAGAGGATTTTTCTTTACACAATAACTCCATATAATTACCGGAATCAGACAAAGCCGAAAAAAAGAAAGAAGATTAGGAACCGTAATAATTCTATTCAAATTTTCTTCCTGATTCACTTCACTCTGCATGTACGGTCACCTCACTTTCCTTTTTTTAGACATAAACCAATAAAATATAACACAAAATGCTAAAGCAAACACAACACCAAAAACATTTTGAATCACTCTAAGACTAACCGCTCCTTGTAGTCCATAAGTCTCTGCAGCAATAGCTAAAGCACCAAATGTGTTAAATACTGCCTGCCAGCCATATTGTGCTGAAAATCCTACACCGATTCCACCAAGAATTCCTATATATGCATAGATTGACGAAGGAAGCAGAAAATATAATACTGTAAAACATATAACACCTGCAATATTTCCGACAATCCTTTTACGGACTCTGTAGTGCATATCTTCCATAAACGGCAAAATCGCGGACATGGCCGCAATACCAGCCCACATTGCACGTGGCATATTACAAAGTTCTGCAATGCAAAGGACAATCGGTACGCATAAAATCTGACATATCTGCCATTTTGTTCTGGAAGAAGTGATATCAAATTCTTGTATCAGATCTTTCAGATTTCTTTTATAAGTTCTGTTTTTATGATTTCGATAGAATACGAAGCAGGTAAGTGCTGCACCTAAAGCCATTCCGACTAATCGCATCTGATAGCTTTTTCCCGTAACATCATAACCATATAGCAGCAGATACCCAAGAACCAATGTAGATTGATTAAACATGAATGGATTATGGCATCCGAACAGAATCAACACAGCCAGTGCCGCAATATTTAACAGCATTCCCAATACCGGTGAAAACTGATTTGCTAAATGCGGACATACAGTCATAATTACAAAGAACAAAGCCAAAAGCATCGTAGATTGTCCGGTGTGGATCCCCAGATCCGCATTTCTAAACACCATGAGACATAATAAGACTACTACACCTACAATGCTGTTCTCATTTCCAAATAGGATGCTGAAAATACTAACAAAGAAAAAACAAAATGCCAATGTAACAGCTATCTTCACCAGATATACCCACATATGATATAATTTTTCTTTTAGTGTTTCACTCTTTTTCAACAGGTTTTTAGAACCTGCCTGATTTAACTGCAACTCCTGATAAAATGTCATATAAATCCTCCCATCTTCTAATTTATCTTAAAACTATATAATCTCATCTTTCTGCTTTGGCAGCTCTATAACAAATCTGCATCCACCATATTCGCGGTTTTCTGCTTTGATTGTTCCTCCGGCACTATCTACAATCCGTTTTACAAGTGCAAGACCTAGGCCATTTCCTTCTGCTTTATGAGATCCATCTACCTGATAGAACTTGTCAAATATTCTGGATTTTACATCATCCTCTATTCCTGGTCCTTCATCTTCCAGAATGAACTTAACAGAATCCTGTTCTTGTTTCAGAAACATCATAATTGTCCCCTTTGAAGGGCTGAACTTAATCGCATTATCCAAAAGATTTATCCAGATATGCATAAAAAGTCCTTCATTCCCAGTATATTTAACTTCCTCCAATTCTACCTGGAAACCAATTTCTTTTTCTGTCCATTTTGTTTCCAATGAAAGAAATGCCTGGCGGATCTGTTCATCCAGACGATATTCTGTTTTTTTCATTGGTATATTCTGATTCTCTAACTTGGATAACAGCAAAATATTACCAACCAATCCGGAAAGTCTTTGGGTGTTAAATAAGATTTTTTCTACATATTCCTCTTGATCCGGAGACAGTTCTTCTCCCTGAAGCAGCATTGTATATCCTTCAATGGCATTAATCGGGGTCTTAAACTCATGAGAAACATTAGATACAAAATCCATCTGCAGCACCTCTGTTGCACGAAGTTCTTTTGTCATAACGTTAAAACTTTGATAAGATTCTCCAACTTCTGCTATACGGCTGTTCGTTTCCAAATGCTGTTCAAAATCTCCCTGAGAAACTTCCTTCATTGCTTTACTAAGTCTGGTAATTGGTTCCAGTAACTTTGCATTGATAAAGGAAGTGATCAGCCCTGCAATCAATGTATTGAAAATCAAAAGCCAGCCAAGCACAGATATGCTGCCCGGCAGATTAAAAAAATGATTCAAAAAAGCAAATAATAAAGCAGATATGACTGTTGAAAATACAAGTGCCAGCCAGATTGCACCAGTCAGACAGGATCGGATCCGCAATCCTTTTTTTTTCTTTTGTTCCATTATTTTTTCACCACCTTGTATCCAATTCCACGCATTGTTACGATTTCAAAATCCGGGTTATCTTTAAAACGCTCTCTGATTCTTCCTATATGTACCTCTATCGTATGTGGGTCTGCCTCCGTCTCGTATCCCCATACTTCATCCATCAACTGTTGTTTTGTAAATGTTCTGCCTGGCGAAGCTGCAAGCTTATATAAAAGCAGGAATTCTTTTTTAGGCAAAACAAGACTTTCCTTATCAGTTGTAACCGTCATTGCATCATAATCAAACTCTGTTGAACCGATCACAATTTTGTGTTCATTCAGTATCTGTGCACGGCGAAGCAGTGCTCCAACTCTTAAAACCATTTCATTCACATTTACCGGTTTTACCATATAATCGTCACTTCCCGAAAGAAATCCCTGGCGCATATCATCAAAGGAACCTTTCGCAGTGATCATAAGTACCGGTATCTGATATCCTGCTGAACGGAGTTCCGACACCAGTTCATAACCATCCATAACCGGCATCATAATATCGGAAATGATCAGATCAATATACTCTTTATCCAATATTTCTAATGCCAGTGCTCCATCCGATGCACTTTTGACCTGATATCCATTCTTCTCAAGCACTTTTTGGAATAGCTGGCTTAATTCTTTATCATCTTCTACAATCAATATTTGAAACACGTTTTCCTTCCTCCTTATTAAAACAGATACCTTGCCCATCCAAGCAGATGCTGTACCAAAAGTACGTTTCTCTGACGCTTCTTTGTCAATTCAATTGGCTCTACATGATACAGATCACGATAGGTTCCATCTTCCAATACCTGTCGGGACACTCTTTCATATTCCATCATGCCTTCTTCCAACTGTTTATTAATCTCTTTGCTACGTATTACAAGCATCAGTTCCGTATCCAGATACGTGCTTCTCATATCCATGTTAAAGGAACCGATTACGGATAGATCATCATCAATCAGGATGCTTTTTCCGTGGTAAGAATAGCCGCCTTCATACTCCCAGATATCAATTCCTGTATTTAAAATTCTGTTTCTGTTTCTCGCATAATCAGCAGAACCAAACGGATTTCCATTGTTGGCAACCGAATTGGTCATGATAGAAAAATCCGGAACTCTCTCCGCAATCTCTTTCCATGTATTATACATCATATCATTGCAAATAATATATGGTGTATGAATTTTCACGCGCTCTTTTGCATTTTTCATTAGTTTTCCCAGTTGATACCAAACTACTGGTTCCTTGGAACCTGTGTGGATAGGATTTGACACTAATGCAATCTTTTCTGTCTCAAAAGTTTCGTCCGTGTAATCGGTATCGCAGATTCTTTCCTTATTCTCTTCAAAATATTTCTGATAGCCGTTCTGCAGCTCTAAAACTGCGTTCTTTACAGATTTTCTATTTGCCAGTTTTTTATTGTCATGAAAATAACCACTGTCTTCTTGTTCCCATATCGTTTCAAAATACTCTAACAACTGGTTAACTGAATTTTCTTTCTCAGGTTCATCGCAAACCACTAACACGTCTCTGTCATAGTTCTTATGTCCCGGAAAATCACCCAGGAAATAATTGTATGTATTTCTTCCCCCAAGAATATATCTCTTTCCATCTGCAATCAAATATTTATCATGCATTCTACCCATCATTTTCCACGGTTTCAACGGATTGGCCTTATTATACAGTTTAATTTCAACATTCTCATGGGAAGATAATCCATAGAAATACGGATTTCCTTCCATATCAATCCAGCTCTCCATTCCATCTACTAACAGACGAATATGTACACCTCTGTCTGCCGCATCATACAGTGCTCCTAAAATCAATTTTCCACTTTCATCGGATTGAAATGCAAAAGTAGAAAGAATAATTTCCTTTTTTGCATTCTTGATCAAACGCACTCTTTGTAAAAGCGCTTCTGGATTCTTTTCTATGATTACTGCCCGTTCTGTATTTTCACTGCATTCGTTCCATGACCCATTTTTTGTTTCTTTTTTGGTTGTATTGGACACTTCCGGCTGCTTTTTATATGCAACGCAGATTCCGAGCAATTCATAAAAAGCCACACATAAAAAAATTGCCAGTATAACAAGAAGGATTTTACATATTTTATGCTTTTTCATTGTACATCACCTGATTCCTTTTTATTTCATACTTATACAATACAAAGTCAATCTCAATTTAACCTCAACAAGGTTTGTTTTTTTCATCCATGCAAAATTTTCTTTGTACAACAGACTGTTAGATATAGCAAAAACGGCCTTTCAAAAACAGTTAACTTCTAAATCAACTGTTTTTTGAAAGGTCGTTTCATCAGATTCTTATAGCAATCCAGCAAATAATCTCATAAATAATTGTCCCAGTCGCAAATATGCACTTCGTCCGGTTTGATATTGGTCTGTCACATCACGACATTCTCCCATCGTTCTTATCAGATCATTTTTTATTTCCACAACTGCCTGACAATCTGCCATAAAACAGCCGTTTTCAAAATGGTGATATAAACTTCGATAATCCAGATTAATTGTTCCACAAGTTGCCATACAGTCATCTGCCACACTCATTTTTGCATGACAGAAACCAGGAGTCCACTCATAAACACGAACACCATGTTTAACCAATCCATGATAAAAAGAACGAGTTATATTATAAATGAATTTTTTATCAGGGATACCAGGTGTGATAATTCTTACGTCTACCCCTCGCTTAGCAGCCAGACATAACGCATGCGTCATTTCATCTGTTATGATTAGATATGGAGTCATAAACCAACAATATTTTTCAGCTTTATTTATCATACTGATATAAACTTCTTCTCCTACTTGCTCATTATCCATAGGGCTGTCTGCATAAGGTTGAACAAACCCAGTTTGCTGTGCCGCATAATCATAGTGGAAAAGGTATTTACTAAAATCAGAATCATTAGCATCCTTATCACTTACTGCATTCCACATTTCCAAAAATGTCACCGTAAGCGACTGAACAGCATCTCCTTCTAAACGAATACCTGTATCTTTCCACTGTCCATACGGGTGTGTGTAATTAAAATATTCGTTTGCCAGATTATATCCACCTGTAAATCCGACTTTTCCATCAATAACTGTTATTTTTCTATGATCACGATTGTTCAAAAACAGATTTAAACCTGGCATAAACGGATTGAATACACGGCAATGAATTCCTATTGCCTCCATCTTTTTCACAAAATCTGTGTTAATAAAGCCTATCGAACCCATATCATCGTAGAATACTCTAACTTTCACACCTGCTTTTACTCGCTCTTCCAGAACATCTTGAATCTTATGCCATGCTTCAGCGTCTTCTATCGCATGATATTCCATAAAGATAAACTTCTGTGCTTTCTCCAAATCCTTAAGCTGTGCCTCTAATCCTTTCACTGCTTCATCAAAATACACAATATCCGTATTCTGATAGATTGGATACTGCGAATTTCTTTGTATGTAACTTGCTATATTTCCTGCTTTCGGAATTGTTTCTTTTATTCTGCTCAAACACTCCTGACTGTCCGGAAGCATTGGTAACAATTTGCTATCAATTTCTGCATATCGCTCACGCATTTTGTGTGTGCCACCATTCAAACCAATCAACAAATACAGGCCTACACCCATAATTGGGAAAATTAGAATTAAAATGACCCAAGGCATTTTCATAGAGGATGTCTTATTTGATGCGTACAATCCCAAAACCAAGATCCCACTCAAAATCCTTGTAAATAAATTTATGATTTCTGCATATTCATTCAAGCGTGTTACGATAGTAATAATAAAAATCACTTCCAGAAGAATGCAGATTATGGAAAAACACAGCCGTTTTACCCCATTTTTTGTTTTTGCTTTGCCCTCTAAAGTATCTTGTTTCATATATATTCCACCTTCCTACTTGCTCAGTTTTCTCCCTAAATTTCGTGTAACATACCAATTTTGTCTTTTATAAGTAAAGCGGACATTCGCAATCCGCTTTCGCTACTTGCTCATGAACGCAGTCGCTTTGCGACCTGTCTGTACTGTTCTTTTACACTTTCTGGTGCAAGTATCTGTACCTTATAATTCACTTTTGTTGATAGTTTCAAATCATATTTCTGTTCGATAAATCGATCATCTAATTCATTCAGCGTCATCCTGTCAGCTAGCAGCGGATTCAGTCCATCTTCTTTGTCACGGATGATTTTCTTTCTTTTGCTCTGAGTTCAACCAATGTTTTTGCGTAAACGTTTCGCCTATTTTTATCTAAAGCTGTATAAGAATAGCGACCGTCTTTTCTCTGACTCTCACCGGTTCGCAACACATACCCCCCGGCTGTCTTTTCTTGATTTTTCCATCCTCTCACCTCACTAATCGTGAGGAGCATCTTAACTGTGCTCATCCTGTCGGTATAATAGTTCCAATCCTTTCTTAAGCACCT